>CAZIXJ010000379.1:0-3439 GCA_964542835.1 uncultured Hyphomicrobiales bacterium | reverse complement strand
TCTTCCAACCATGACAGTGTTATATTAGATCCCTTTGGAGGTTCAGGAACTACTGTACATTCAGTGATAAATCTTAATAAACAAGATGGTATTAGAAGAAAGTATTTAATGTTTGAATTAGGTGAGCATTTTAATAATGCAATCGTACCTCGAGTTAAAAAAGTGAGTTTTTCTGATAAATGGAAAGATGGGAAAGCGCAAGATGGAAAAGGAATAACACAATTTTTTAAATACTACTCCCTCGAACAATACGAAGATACGCTCCGCAATATGAAGTATAAGGAAAGCTCACTGAATAGTATTTTTGATACTCGCAAAACTTTTGAGCAATACATCTTTTTTGCCGATGAGAAATTTGCTTACGTATTGGATGCCGAAAAAGAAAAACTTGAAATAGATTTTGACAAACTCTATCCGAATATTGATTTTGCCGAAACGATTTCCAATTTGCTCGGGCTTCCAATAAAACGCATCACAAAAAGCAGCGTTATTCTGAATGACGGAGAAGAAGAAAAAGAATATAAGACTGACTATACAAATATGACCGAAGAAGAAAAACTTGCTTTTATGAGACTGCTCAAACCTGCGTTGTGGTGGGGCGATTAATTTTAATTCGTTTAGGAAATTTTATGAAAAATATACTTGAAAAAATAATCGAAGAAAAAAGCTATGAAGAACTGGGGCTGTGGTGTTTGCCAAATATAAGCAAGTTTTCCGGTAATATAACTTTATTCGAATATCAAAATAAAGCAATTAAAAATATCACAAAAGTCCTGCATAAATACTTTACCGCAGAAAATGGCAAGGAAGAGCTGTTTGAAGAATATAAAAAACACGGAATTGATACGAAGTATTTTGCCATAGAGAAATTTGAAAAAGGAAAAAACAAAGAAGAAAACAGCAGATTTAAGCTGTTTAAAGAGCATTTTACAACATTAAGCGAGGAAGGGACAGAATATATCTCCGGGAGCAATTTTTTAAATCGTGCTTGTTTTTGGATGGCTACGGGCAGCGGTAAAAGTCTTGTCCTCATTAAAACTATAGAACTGTTGGATTATCTTCAATCACAAGGATTAATACAAAAAAAAGAAATTATGCTCCTGCTACCGCGTGAAGACCTTATCAAGCAGTTTAAAAAAGAAATAAAGGAATGGAATAAAGGAAAAGAAAGGAAAATAGAACTCATTAATCTCAAAAAATACGAAGATGATAAGGAGGGTTTTGATTTTGATAACTCTGTCAAAGTCTATTATTACAGAAGCGATTTGCTGAGAGATGAAAGAAAAGAAAACATTTTGGACTACAGAAGTTACCAAAATCATGGAAATTGGTATGTGTTTTTAGATGAAGCGCACAGAGGCAAAAAAGAAGATTCACTTATGCAGGATTATGTGAGCATTCTCTCTAAGAATGGTTTTTTATTTAACTTTTCAGCAACATTTACCGATAGCATTGACTATATTACCACCTGCTATAATTTTAATCTGGAAAAGTTTATATTAGCAGGATATGGAAAAAATTTATATCTCAGTCAGTGGTATTTTTCTTTTGTCAAAGACAAAGATGATTTCTCCGAAAGAGAAAAACAAAAACAGGTTTTAAAATCTCTCATCACTTTTGCACTTGTAAAAAAACAAAAGACGAAAAACTCTTATCATCATCCTTTGCTCATTACTCTCGTCAATTCTATCAATACTGATGATGCCGATTTACTTTTATTTTTCAAAAAACTCGAAGAAATTGCAGGAGGTCATATTGAAAACAGCTTATTTGCTGAAACAAAAAATGAACTTGTGCTGGATTTAAGAAATCACAAAAGTTTTGTTTTTGGGAATGAACAACTTGAATTTAATATTGCAACTGCTGAAAAGCTATCTCTTGTTGATATACTTGAACAAGTATTCAATGCAAAAAACTATGGTAAAATTGAAATACTCGAAGGAGAACAAGGAAAAGAAATTGTCCTCAAACTACAAACAAGTGAAAAACCTTTTGCACTAATCAAAATTGGAGATGCAAAAAAGTTTCAGAGGGAACAGCTTGGAGCTAACTATGAAGTAATAACAGCTTATGACAGAAAAAAATACTTTGAAAATATTAATCAAAACGAAAATATAAACCTGCTTCTTGGCAGTCGAAGTTTTTACGAAGGCTGGGACTCAAATCGTCCAAATGTAATCAATATGATCAATATCGGAAAGCAAGATGCAAAAAAATTTGTATTGCAAGGTATTGGTCGGGGTATTCGAATTGAACCGTTCAAAGGAGAAAGAAAAAGACTTCCTCAAAATCATACAGATAAAAATGTATTACTTGAGACTTTGTTTGTTTTTGCAACAGATAAAAATGCAGTCAAAGCTATAGTAGAAACAGTAAAGAATGAAAAAGAAACAGATGAAACGGAAATTTCATTATTTGAAAACGAATCAAAACCTTTTGATTTGCTGCTACCTATATACAAAGATGCCGAAAAAAGAGCAAAACCGGCAAAATTCAATATCTCACAAAAAAGTTTATATGCCTTCAAAAACTTTCTCGCTTCCTTTGATAAAAACACTTTGTTGATAATATCAAAGATTTCTCAAAAAGACTTGGACTATTTGCTAAAAGGTATAGCCGATAACTCTTTGTTTCAGATAAAAAATGAAAATATCTATAGTGATATGTATTTACTTTTACAAAGATTGGTGAGTCACATAGCTGTCAATAGCAAAATAGTTTCAGGTATCAAAGAAATGACTGATGAGATTATTCATTTTAAGCATATCAAAGTAGTAAATTTTAGCGATGAAGAAGTTTCTTCATTCAAAGAGAAAATACAAAACGTGAAGAACTTCATGCCTGTAGATAAAAAAGAAATCGCTCTCAAGTTCTCACAAGGAGAAATTGATGAATCAGAATTTAATAAACAAGTATTTGCAAAAAGCGAAGAATCGTTTAAAGATTTGAAAATCAAAAAAATCGCAAAGCATTATTATTTGCCATTAATTTATTCAGATGCTGTAATATCCGAATATATCAAGCATATTATTAATGTTCCGAGTGAAGTTCGATTTATTAAAAATTTAGAAAATCATATCAAAAACAATAAATCTGCTAATGAATGGATGTTTAGCAAGATAGATGAAAGTAAAGATAAATTTCATATTCCCTACTTCTACAAAAAAGAAAATATTTACCGCAAATTCTTCCCGGACTTTATTTTTTGGATAAAAAATGATGAAAAATACAAAATAGTTTTTGTGGACCCTAAAGGAACAAATAATGCAGATTATCAAAATAAGGTTGATGAATTTGAAAAACTCTTTTTAGAAAATGGACAAGCGAAAGTATTTGAATACAAAAACTTTAAAATCACTTTTGATCTCAAGCTGGTTGCAAAAGATGTAAATAGTGTAAGTGATAAATATGAGAAATACTGGCTTGGTAATAATGATTT
>CAZIXJ010000378.1:0-3443 GCA_964542835.1 uncultured Hyphomicrobiales bacterium | reverse complement strand
TTTTTTTCCTTAATATAGTATTTTATTGCATTTAGCTTAACCCAACGAATTTGTGAGTTCTTATGAACTATACGAAATTCTTTTTCAAAACTGTCAATTTTATTATTAAGAGCATCTCTGAAGGCTGTTTGTATATCATCAACATCCTTGTAATAAGTGATGCTGCCGATAGGTTTGTTGATAACTTCAGAGCGTGAAAAACCCGTAATCTCGGTATATTTGTCATTAAGTGCCACATAATTGCTATTTTCATCCAGCAAAACGATAGCATTTAAGGAATTTTCAAATATTGACTTATACAAATTATAAGTGTACGAGAAATCATTTTTTGGATTATGCATAAAAAATAAATATTATTTAACAATTTAATTTACATAGAACAACAAAATCAAATATAATAAAATTTGAAAAATAAATATATAATATTTTATCTATTATTTCACATATTTCTATTTCGATAAAGTACGAAATGAAGTCCTGTATAATTTCAAGCCAATTAATGAAATAAAAATAATTATAACGAATGGAAACCATGTAAGGTAAGGGTTGTATATATTCCACAGCATAATTGTAGCTTCTGTACTTGAAATATTTTCCATTTCAAGTAATTTTTCAAAAGCATTATTAATATTTATTTTCAAATCAGGATATTTGCTATTTAAAAAATCCAATGCAAATCCGGCTTTTTCTCCGAGATGTTTGTAAATAAATCCACCGAGAACACCGCCTCCGGCAAGCCCCAATGCCCATGAAATACTCATATATCCCATAAAAAGAGACTTATCTCCTGCAGGAGCGACTCTGCTCATATACTCAGTAAATTTCGGATTTGTTATCATTTCTCCGAGAGTATAAATCAACATTCCGGCAATCAGAAAATACCCGGACATGGAAATTCCCGAGAAAATCAGTCCTGTTCCTGCTACTGCTATACCAATCATTATGCTTAATGTGATTTCAAATCTTTTCATTAACCACGAGAAGAAAACTACTCCGATTATCACAAATCCCGCATTCAGATTGTAGAGCCATTCATACGAAACCATCAAACCTCTGTTCGTATTCATCGTAAAATTATCATTCAAATTAGCAGCAATCATAGAAGTATCAGACCAGTCATAAATATAATTTGGGAGGGTTTCATAAAATTGCATATATGTAAGTGTAAAGCCTGACATTATTAAAACAAAATATAAAATTCTCTTTTTAATTAATCCTTTAAATGTTTTTTTCAATACTTTCATTCCTGAATAATCCGAATCATAATCAGGTTTTGCAAATTTTCCTATAAATAATACTACAAGAAAATTAAATGAAAAAATAATCGCAGAACCATAAAATACCATATTCCATGAAATATTTTTCAAATAAATCGAAAGTGGAGGTCCGAAAAAGACGGCTATATTAATCAGCATTACATATACGCCCCAGCCCAATCCGGAGTTTTTCGGGCTTAATGTATTTGCCAAAGCTCCCTGTACTGTAGGCTTAAATATTCCGCTGCCTGTACCGAGGATAATCACACCAAAAAGGAAAATGTAGAAATTATCAGTGCTGCCAAGTATTGAATATCCAATAATTATTAAGATAAAAGCAATAACCAAAAATCTTCTTCTGCCGTATCTGTCTGCATATCCTCCTGCAATTAAAGGTACGGCATTCTGCATAAGAGCCCACCAGAAGTAAATCAAACCTTTGGTAGTCTGCTCCCACTGCAATCCTCCGGGAATATCTTTTTGGGCAATATATATAGGCATCTGAAGTACTACAATCCAGTATGCAAGGCGTTCAGTCATCTGAATTAAATTCAAAAGCCAGTATTTGACTGAAAAAGAACGAATGCTATTTATAAAATCAGATGACATTTAGGGGTCTTAATACAGTTATACTTTGCTTTTTTCCTACTCTATAAACGTATTCTGAAATATTGCTGTCCAGTATTACTTTTTTTTCCTCAGACGAAGCGTGAAGAAAATGAGAAACTCCGCTTTCTCTTAATATCAATCCGGTATGAGCATAATCAAGCCCGCTCACATTAGATGTTAGTGCAATTATATCGCCGGTTTTGAGTTTATCTTCTATCTGAGAAATCTCGTTATAAGGTATTAAATGAAATGAGTGTTTTGATATATTCTGTTCGATTTCTTTTATTTTTTGGATATTCTTTGCATTACCTTTCAGCGCAGGATAATATTGCGGATGAGAACTCATAAAATTCAGGTTGAATTTTTTTTCAATTCCACCAAGTTTATGAGTGATATCTTCCACCACATTTTTCATAACATTATCATATATCCAGTCTGAAGTATAATGCAGCCTGGAAACATATCCGTTTATTTCACCGTTTCTGTATCTTGTAAAAGTAACTTCATTTATCAAATCTTCAAATGAATACCTGCCTTTCTGAATAATTCTTGCTATACCGAGAGCAGTTTCATAAAAAGTAACACAATCCAGACCTGCAAGAGTAACAGTGCATTTTTCTATTCCACCAGTATTTTCAAGTGTACCGCCTTCATACGGAGTATTTATTAATTTTTTGCCGATATTGCCTGTAAGCAATCCAATATCCTTTGTAAATCCGGTATTTTTTTTGAAATATTCAATTATCTTATCAAATTTGGATATGTCTTCATTTTTATCAAATGATAAAAGGTTTCTCCCGCCCAATGCGAGAGAAACCGGAATTAAAGATAATATTTTTATTGCATTTCTTCTATTCATTTTTATCTTTTCTGTATTTTAAAGCATTTTTAATAAAACTGATAAAGAGCGGATGTCCTTTAACTGCTCTTGATTTTAATTCAGGATGAAACTGCACACCTACAAACCAAGGATGTTCTTTAATTTCAATAATTTCCACAAGTTTTTTATCAGGCGATAATCCGCTTATCACAATACCATTCTCAACGAGTTCATCACGGAATTTATTGTTAAATTCATAGCGGTGCCTGTGGCGTTCTGATATTTCCTCAGATTTGTAAGCATTGTAGGTTTCAGTATCTTTCGTAATAACGGCAGGATATGCACCAAGCCTCATAGTGCCGCCTTTATCTTTAATATCTATCTGCTCTTCCATCAAATCTATCACATTATGTTCAGATTTTTCAAATTCTGCACTGTTTGCATCTTTCCAGCCTACAACATTTCTGGAAAATTCAATCACAGCACACTGCATACCCAGACAAATTCCGAAGAAAGGAATTTTGTTCTCTCTAACATACTGAATAGCACGTATTTTCCCTTCTATGCCACGTTTACCAAATCCCGGTCCTACAAGTACACCGTCCAGATTACTAATCAGACTATCAACAGAATTTTCATCAATTTGTTCCGAATTTACAAGTTCAAGCTCTATCTTGGCATTATTTACAGAGCCTGCGTGAATAAATGCTTCAATAATAGATTTATAAGAATCTTCCAGTTTGGTATATTTTCCGATT
>CAZIXJ010000377.1:0-3447 GCA_964542835.1 uncultured Hyphomicrobiales bacterium | reverse complement strand
AAAAATCATAAGATATACCGGCTTATCAAGAGAAGAAATTGAAGCATTAAAATAAATAATCATCCGATTACTTTGGCAGCAATCGGATGATTCAAGAGTATTAGCTTGATATTCAAAAAATAACATTAATTTATTTAATCAGACTGTTTCGGGTTTATCTTTTTCAGTTCATAGATATCCTTTCTTCGGTCTTTCAGATTACGTACGCTTCCATACGAATGCAATTCCATCAGTAGTCCGATATCAATATCGGCAATTAATATCATTTCCGTATTAGGAGTAGCCTCAGCTTTTATACCGTTTGTAGGAAAAGGAAAATCACAAGGCGTAAACACAACGGACTGGGCAAATTGAATATCCATATTTTCTACTCTCGGCAAATTGCCAACGCTACCGGCTATTGCCACGTAACATTCATTCTCTATTGCTCTTGCACCTGCACAGTTTCTCACGCGTGTATATCCATTTTGAGTATCAGTAAGAAAAGGAACGAAAAGTATCTGCATACCTTCATCAGCAAGCAATCTGGATAATTCGGGAAATTCCACATCATAGCATATTAATACGCCTACCGGACCGCAATCTGTTTCTATTACCTGTAGCTTTCTGCCACCCTGCAAGCCCCAGAATTTTGTTTCGTCGGGAGTAATGTGCATTTTCTCATAAGATTCGTAAGTGCCGTCTCTCCTGCAAAGATAGCCTATGTTATATAACTTGTTATTTTCAAGATAAGGAAGGCTACCTGTAATAATATTAACGTTATATGAAATTGCAAGATTTACAAATCTGTTTCTGATTTCTTCTGTGTATTCCGATAGCTTTCTCATAGCTTCAGATTCGCTCAGATGGTTGTATTCAGCCATAAGCGGTGCATTGAAAAGTTCGGGAAAGAGTGCAAAATCGCTTTTGTAGCCCGATACGGCATCAATGAAAAATTCAATTTGAGTAAACATATCATCGAGGTCTTTATATGACCTCATCTGCCATTGCACAAGCCCGAGTCTCACTACGGATTTGTATGATTTATCGGATTCTCTTTCGTAGTATATATTGTCCCACTGCATCAGTACAGCATATTCACCGGATTCCATATCACCGGGCATATATGCACGGAGTATTTTCTTTACGTGAAAATCATTAGATAACTGAAAAGAAAGAGTAGGGTCGTGAAGCTCTCTGTTTTTTACTTTTTGAATAAAATCTTTCGGGGAAAGATTTTCGGAATGCTTATGATAGGCAGGTATCCTGCCGCCGATTACAATGGCTCTCAGATTAAGTTCTTCACAAAGTTCCTTTCTTTCATCATAAAGCCTGCGTGCAAGCCTCATTCCTCTGAAATCAGGATGGATAAAAACTTCTATTCCGTAAAGCACATCCCCTTTGGGGTCGTGTGTGTTAAAAGAGCGGTTACCCGTAATTTTATCATAAGTATGAGAATCCCCGTATAGCTGATAGTTTACAATGATTGATAATGCAACTCCTGCTACGTTGCCATCTACAAAAATTGCAAGCTGACCTTCCGGAAAAAGATTAATCAATTTTCTGATATGCCTTATTTCCCAGTTATCGCCTGGCCAATTATGATAAGATTCGAGCATTACTGCTTCCAGTTCACGAAAATCTTCTATTTTTAATTTTTTTAGCTCAATTATTCCAATTTCATCCATAATCATTAATATATAATTAAAAAAAAATACAATCACAAAAATACAAAATTAAATTTTGATTTTTGATTTTATACCAAACTTCTTTCAGGAAATGTTATTATGGAATCAGTTCCTGAATTGACAAATAATATGTATTTCAGCAGTCTCAACTGAAATGAAGAATCGAGGACATATTTTCTTTTCTATATATTTAGCAGTATAATGGCTAATATACCAAATATCAAAGCTCCGGTACCGAATATATCTACTTTTTCTTTCCAGATTAACATAGCAAGTATTGTAGTCAATACGATAATTCCGATATTAACTACAGGGTAGACTATAATGCCGGGCAGTGAATTGAGTGCTCCAATCAGAAAAAATGAACTGAATATATTTGGTACTCCAAGCATATTGCCTCTGGTAAAATCTTTTAAAGTGATTTTTATGCGTTTGAAAAATACAACAATAGCGGTATAAAAGAAAGCTGATGTAAATATTACAAAAAGAAAAAAAGATTTTTCTTCAGCGGGTCTCCACTGTTGAAATATTTTCATTCCAAAATCATTAATGCCAATTCCGGCAAGTACTATGAATAAATACAAAAAATCAACAGGCAAGAGTTTACGGCTCTTATTGGATTTCAATGAGAAATAAAATAAAATTATGGTAACTATGGCAAGTGAAAATCCGAAGTAATCACTGATATCAGGTATTTCAGAATAGATGATAATTGAAAAAAATACCGGGATTATTACGCTAAGTCTGCTGCTCAGTGATGCAAGAGGTGTGCCGGCAGCAGCTACAGCCTTGGCAAAGGCAAAAAATGAATAGACGAATGTAGAGCCGAGCAGCAATCCGAAAAGCAATGTACTGGTGGAATAATTCAAATCTCGTTCTGCAAATATCATTACAAGAGTAATAATTGAAGCTACAAAGTAATTGCCCATCAGCAGCACCAGTTCATTGCCTTTTCTTACATTGTTAAATTTTAATATCAGTGCTATAGAAGTAGAGCAAATAATTGTCAGTATTAAATTCAGCATAATTTGTAATAAAAATAATTGCAAAATAACATTATAAGATTAAAGATTAAACTTAAAAAAACAAAAAATATGTAAAATGTGGAAAAATCTTTATAGTCAGTTATTTATAATTTTATTATCTTTGTTTTTTAGGCAGGTTATAATAACAAATTTTGTATTTGGGGGGAAAACTGACTTGTCGTTACCCCGTAATTATTACGGATAAGAGTATGAAAATACTTGTAATAGGAGCAGGAAAAAGTGGCGTTTCTGCTGCAGTACTGGCAGCATCGAAAGGCAATAAAGTATTTGTATCCGAATTGAAAAGTTCTGATAATTATTCTGATGAAATCAGAATTTTTAAAAATTATAATATCAATTATGAATTTGGAAAAAATACCATACATAATTTAACATCTTATGATTTTATTATTACATCTCCGGGAGTACCACCGCAATCACCGATTATTACGGAAGGTGAAAAACATAATATTGAGATTATCAGCGAAGTGGAATTTGCATACAGATATTTGAATAATCCGATAATTGCAATTACAGGCACTAATGGAAAAACTACTACAACGGCACTTACAGAATTTATTTTCAATAATTCAGGCAGAAAAGCTATTGCTTGTGGCAATATCGGCAAACCACTTACATCACTTGTGGACAAAATTGATGATGACACTATAATCGTTGCTGAATTAAGTAGTTATCAATTAGACAGAACTCATAAATTCAGACCCGATATAGCTGTAATATTAAATCTTACTCCT
>CAZIXJ010000376.1:1648-3453 GCA_964542835.1 uncultured Hyphomicrobiales bacterium | reverse complement strand
TTTAGCCAAACAAAACCACGACTTAAAAGTCGTGGCAATTGATTGTGGGCAAAAACACTAAAACCTCTTCAGCAGAGTATTGTAATCCTTTTATAAATTGCTCGTATGATAGCAACTTAGTATTATTAGAGATGCTTTTCGTATAAGAACGAAACCCGCTATAAAATAAAAATGTCCGGCATTTTTGAAAATATCGGACATCTTGTTCAAATTTGATTTATGTAATCCTAATTACTTTATCAGCACTGCATCACCGTAGGAAAATAATCGATAATTATTTTTTATTGCATATTTATATGCGGAGAATAATTTATTTTTTCCGGTAAATGATGCGGATACGAGCAAAGATGGAGTCTTAGGAGGCTGGAAATTGGTAAGTAAGCCTGATACGATTTTAAATTCGTATGGGGGATATATGTATTTATCAGTCCAGCCTTTGTTGGGTTTGATTTTTCCGGTAGTAAGTACTGAACTTTCCAATGCACGAACAGTACTGGAACCGACTGCATAAATGTTTTTCTTTGCTGCAAGCGTTTTATTTATCATTTCAGCAGCGCTCATAGATATTTCAAAATATTCGGAATACATTCTGTGTTTTGTTAAGTCTTCCACTTCGATAGTTTCAAATATACCCTGCCCAATGTGCATTACAATTTTAGCAATTCTCACTCCTTTTGCCTGTAGCTTATCAAGCATGTCCTGAGTAAAATGAAGGCTGCCTGAAGGAGGAGCTATTGAAGCAAGTCTGTCGGGATTTGCAAATACAGACTGATATTTTTGCTTATCGCTTTCGTTTGGCTTTCTTGTGATATAAGATGGGAGTGGCATTTCGCCGATTACTTTTATTACATCAAAAAGATTGCCGTCGTAAGAGAATCTCACGGTTCTGCCACGGTTGGTAGTGTTATCAATTACTTCGCAATAGAAACTTTCATTATCAAAATATATTTTATTTCCAATTCTGACTTTTCTTGCAGGCTCTACGAGTACATCCCAGATTCTGTCCTGTTTGTTTAATTCCCGCAATAGCATAACTTCTATTTCAGCGTTTGTTTTTTCTTTGTTTCCATACATCCTTGCAGGAAACACCATAGTTTCATTAAGCACAATACAATCGCCTTTTTCTGCAATTTTCAGCAAATCGGTAAATTGTTTGTCGCTTGGCTTGCCGGTTTCTTTATCTATTACAAGCATTCTTGAAGAATCTCTCGGTTCGGCAGGCTCTAAGGCAATTCGGTCCTGAGGAAAGTCATACTTTATTTCGCTTAATTTCATTTAATATATTCCTTATTTGAAAAAGTTCAGATTATACCAACTTAAAAGTTACAAACATACTATTTTAAATTTACAATGCCAAATTATTATTTGAATTTGTCTTATAAGTGGTCATTTTGATTTAAGAGCGAGTGAAAAAACTTAAAAAAAATCAATACAAGTTAATTCGCCTCGCTCTTAATGACTTATACTTATATTGTTTTTTTTTGAGAGCAATATTATTTGGTAGTTCTTACGAGCAGTTCATTCATTCGCTTCACAAAATCGTTCGGAGAGCTTAGCTGGCCTTCGATAAGTAAAGTTCCTTCGTAAATCTGTTTAATAACATCTTTTATAAGAGATTCATCTTTATTTGCCAATAACATAGAAGAGATATTCTTCAGCAATGGATGGCTCATATTGATTTCAAGAATTTTTTTAGCTGACTGGAAATTCTTATCCATCATCTTCATCATTTTTTCCATATGAGGGTCCATTCCTTCTTTTCCTACTACAAGCGTAGCAGCGGAATCAATAAGTCGATTTGATTC
>CAZIXJ010000376.1:0-1638 GCA_964542835.1 uncultured Hyphomicrobiales bacterium | reverse complement strand
CACCGAGAGTATCTTTAAATAGCTTTATGATGGATTCAGACATATTTTTTAATTCTTCATTATCATTTTCTTTGTCCTTATCTACTTCAATATCAGCTTTTTCTATTGATTTCAGCGGCTTTTTGTCATATTCACCGAGATACGGTACAGTAAAAGAATCTACAGGATCTGTTAAAAACAGAACTTCTATGTCGTTTTTGATAAAATATTCAAGATTAGGGTTCTTTTCTGTCTGCTCAGTTGATGTACCCGAAACGTAATAAATTTCCTTTTGGTCAGGTTTCATTCGTGATACATAACCGTTCAGAGAAGTCATTTCGTTGTCTTTTGTTTTATTGGAGTTGAATCTCAGAAGTTCTACGATTCTGTCTTTGTTATTGAAATCTGAATTTATACCCGTTTTGAAAAGTGGTGCAAATTCTTCATAGAACGTATTAAATTTATCTTTTTCTTTTTCTGACCATTCTTCGAGCAAGCCTAATATTCTTTTAGTCAGAATATCTTTGATTTTTGCCATCAGCGGGCTGTTTTGAGTAACTTCTCTTGATACGTTAAGCGGCAAATCTTCTGTATCCACTACTCCTTTTACGAAGTTGAGATAATCGGGCAAGAGCCCTTTTGCATCATCCTGAATAAATACGTTATTTGAATACAGGTGAAGTGTAGTTTTCAGTTCTTCGTTATACATATTTGGCGGTGCGAATTTCGGTATGAAAAGCAGAGCTTTGAAATTTACATTACCTTCTATATGCAGATGAAGACTTCCAAGTGGGTCCTGATAGTCGTTGGATACAAATTTGTAAAATTCGTTAAGTTCTTCATCTTTTATTTCATTTTTTTTCTTTTGCCAGATAGCAGTTACAGTATTTACTTTTTCTTCTCCGATAAATATTGGGAAATCTACAAAATTTGAATATTTCTGAAGAATTGATTTAATCCGGTATTCTTCGGCTAAGTCTTTGTATTCATCTTTTAAAGTAAAAGATATCTTTGTCCCTTTTCCTTTTCTGTCGGATGGTTCTACAGTAAAGCTGTCTTCACCGTTGGATTTCCAGATATATGCTTCAGAGCCGTCAAATGCAGAGCGGGTTTCTACGGTGATTTCATCAGTAACCATAAATGCAGAATAAAATCCGACACCAAACTGCCCAATTAATCCCGCATCGAGTTTTTTGTTGCTCTCTTTGTATTTTTTCAGAAATTCCGCAGTACCGGAGCTTGCTACGGTACCGAGCTTATTAATAAGGTCGTCTTTTGTCATACCAATTCCATTGTCTTCTATGGAAAAAGTATGATTTTTAGAATCAGTATTAATAGTAATTTTCAGTTCTTCATCAGGCTGAAGAATATTCTGTTTTGTAAGTTTTTCAAATCGCACTTTATTGAGTGCATCAGATGAATTTGATACTAATTCCCTGAGGAAAACTTCCGGATTTGTGTATAAAGAATTAATGATTAATTTTAGTAATTGTTTCATTTCGGCTTTAAACTCAAAAGTGCCGGCATTTGAATTAGCATTATTCATAGTGTATTCCTGATTTTTGATAAACATAAATATATAATAATAAATAGACGCTCAAATAAGAATAAAATTTACTAATTAATCCTTTTTTTATTTATAATAATTTTGCATATTAT
>CAZIXJ010000375.1:508-3457 GCA_964542835.1 uncultured Hyphomicrobiales bacterium | reverse complement strand
AAGAAGAAAAATCATTACACAGGTTAAGCTGATAAGAGGCTTTAGAGTTATTCTGGATAGCGACCTTGCAATTATTTATGGCGTTAGTACATCAAGATTAAATGAACAGGTTAAAAGAAATATCAAAAGATTTCCTGAAGATTTTATGTTTGAATTAACATTTGAAGAATGGGAAAACTTGAAATCGCAAAATGCGACATCAAGTTGGGGAGGCAGAAGGAAATCTCCAAAAGTATTTACCGAGCATGGTGCAATTATGGCTGTCAGTGTGTTAAATAGTGATATTGCAATTAATGCCAGCATTTATGTTGTTCGTGCGTTTGTAAGATTACGTGAATTTATTTTAAATAACAATGAGCTTACTCAAAAGTTAAAAGAATTAGATGTTAAAACAGACAAAAGATTCGAGGAACAAGATAAAAAATTACAACTTGTTTTCGAAACACTTAAAGAAGTATTAATTCAGGAAGAAAAACCAAAGAAGAAAATTGGTTTTGTGACTAATGATCAGTAGGAAATATTTATGAAAGATAGATGCTACAACTGCGGAAATGATACGTTTGAAGAAAAGTTAGTATCAATGACAATAGAAAAGATTAGGTTCAATTCAAAAAACAACAAAAAATCGTAATTCGTAATTTGAAATTCGTAATTGAATAAAATGTGATTTTTCAAATGCCGAAAGAGGCAAATTCTTCAGAGAAGATGCTATCTTTGAATATCCTAATAAGCAAGAAAAATGATGATGCTTCGTTACTCATTTTTTAGACATAACGTACTTTACATATGAAGAAGCAAACTGATATTCAAAAAACTCAATTCAATGAAATTCTATCATTAATCATTTCAGCTCGTGAAAATGCTTTTAAAGCTGTTAATAAGGAACTTATATCTTTATACTGGAATATTGGTGAGTATCTGAGCAATAAAATTAAATCAGATGGATGGGGAAATAATACAATAAATAATTTAGTTGAATATATAAAAAATCATAATCCTGAGATTAAAGGTTTTACACGACGAAATCTTTACAGAATGAAGCAGTTTTATGAAGTTTATAATGAAGATGAATTTGTGCCAACAGTGTTGTCACAAATTCCATGGTCATCTCATTTACATATCATATCAAAAACAAAATCTAAAGAAGAAAGACTTTTTTATATAAATCTTGCAAAATATGAAAAATTGAGTGTAAGAGAACTTGAAAGACAGATTGACAGTTGTTATTATGAAAGAACTTTGCTGTCAAAAGAAAAAGTGCCAACAGTGTTGTCACAATTTAAAAAGGGTCAATATATCTTTAAAGACTTATATCTATTTGAATTTTTAAATTTACCAAAAATATATACTGAAAAGGACTTTCAGAGTGGCTTGTTATCAAATTTGAAAAAATTTATATTGGAAATTGGCAAAGATTTTATTTTTATTGATCAAGAATATCGATTGCAAGTCGGCGGAAACGATTATTTTATTGATTTATTATTCTATCATAGAGAGCTTAGATGTCTTGTTGCATTGGAACTTAAGATTGATGATTTCAAACCTGAATATATAGGAAAAATGAATTTCTATCTCGAAGCACTTGACCGAGAAGTGAAAAAAACAGATGAAAATCCGAGTGTTGGAATAATCATTTGTAAGAGTAAAAACCAAGAGATAGTTGAATATTCAATGAATAGGAATTTATCTCCAACTATGATTGCAGAATATGAAACAAAGCTAATTAGTAAAACATTACTTCAATCAAAGATAAATGAAATTGTTGAGTTGAATAGTCAAAATAATGAAAGCAACTTTTGATTTTTCAAATACCGAAAGAGGCAAATTCTTCAGAGAAGATGCTATCTTTGAATATCCTAATAAGCAAGAAAAATCCTTATGCTTCGTTTAAAATAAAATGGTGGTATTATGCAATATAAAATAAAATTGATAAGAAGTGATGAAGGTTTCGCTGCATAATGTGAAGACCTGCCGGGCTATCCTTCGTGTCGGCTCTTTTCTATTCAATCTGATTAAATTCTATAAGTATTTATTAATATTTTTTCGCTTCATATAATCTACTATTTCCTGTACTTTGTCAGATTCATCCTTTCGGCAAATAAGGATAGCATTATCGGTATCCACTACGATTAAATCTTCAATACCAACAACTCCAATCATTTTCTCATTTGCACTTATAAAACAATTTTTTGTATTGATTGATATTACGTCGCCTTCTATTGCATTACCGCTGGCATCTTTCATGGATATTCTGAATAATTCATCCCATATTTCAAGGTCTGTCCAGTTAAATGTGGATTTTACCACGAATACGCTATCAGAATTTTCCAGTACGCCGTAATCTACAGATATTGAATCTATCTTTTTATAAACTACAATTAATTCTTTATTAAAATCTTTAGTATTGATATACTTTTTCAGTTTGATAAATTCTCTGTACAGATCAGGAATATATTTGGAAAGTTTTTCAAAAAATATACTTAATTTGTAAAATATTATACCACTGTTCCATAGAAAATCACCTGATTCGATAAATCTCTGAGCTGTCCCTTTATCAGGCTTTTCAGCAAAATTAATACCATATCTGATACCAAGATGGTAATTTTCACCGAGGTCTCTCTTGTTTTCATCTATCTGCACATATCCATATTGGGTTTCGGGTCTTGTAGGATAAATCCCAAGAGTTATAATTTCGTTTTTCTTATAAGCAAATTCAACTGCAGTATTTATGCTTTCTTTAAATTCACCGACATTAGTAATAATATGGTCAGATGGGAATACGCATACTACTGTATTTTCTTCATATTTTTTTTCAAGCAATATATTTGCAAGTGCAAGAGCAGGAGCCGTGTTTCTGCCAAATGGTTCAGATATAATATTTTCAATGGGTAGCGATGGTATCTGCTCTTTTACGATACCTGTGTATTCTTCGTTAGTAATTACGTAAAT
>CAZIXJ010000375.1:0-498 GCA_964542835.1 uncultured Hyphomicrobiales bacterium | reverse complement strand
TCTGGAAAAAGTATTCTGCAGCATAGTACCTTCGCCATTTACGTGTGTAAACTGTTTAGGCTTGGATTCTGTGCTGCGGGGCCACATTTTTGGTCCTGTGCCGCCTGCAAGTATTACTGCCAGCATTTTCATTTTATATCAACCGTATTTTTTTTAATTAAATTACATTATGCAAAATTACAAATTATCTGATTAATAATATAATGTTTTTACTGTTTTCAAGTGTATCAATTTCAAGTAAAAAATATATTAATCTTTTTTGGGTGATTTTTTAAAAATAATATCAAAAAATCAATCCTCCGTTACGATTTCATAAGGTTTACAAAAAGCAGGGGGTTATTATACATGTTCCTACTTCATACAAGATTAATATCATGTAAAATGAATAAACATTAATTGAAAAAAAAGAAAAATCCCCCTGCTCGCAAGCTCGCTTCCCCCTTTTTTAAAAGGGGGAAAACAAGGGGGATTTATTCAAGTGCTCATTTGATATTTAAT
>CAZIXJ010000374.1:0-3460 GCA_964542835.1 uncultured Hyphomicrobiales bacterium | reverse complement strand
AACTCTTCCTTTTCGACGTCATACTGAACCCTTCTGAAATAGCGGTGTTTTTTATAAATATCTTTCTTGTCGGTAGTATAAAATATCTGCACCATATTGCCCGAAGGTCCGCCGTGTATAGAGCCTTGAAGACTGCTTATTTTAAGAAGATTATCGTCTTTATATTTTGCTTTTTCTTCAAAATTATAAATCCAATGCCCATCAGTATTATCTTCTCCGTAAAAGTATCCCACAACTATTTCATTGTTTGTAGATGTATATGCAAGCATCATGCACGACTCTCCGTTCTTATCCCTTATTTTACAAACACTGAAGTTTCCCTTGTGATTCAAATATTTTGAAATAGGATTACCACCATCCAATGAAAGAGGGCCATTCCAATTCTTACCATCCTCTGAAGTCATATAAGTTATTTCATATTTTTTATTATAAATGTTGTAATTAACTAAATAAAGATACATCTTGCCTTCAAATTCTATTGCTGAAAGAGGCATTATTGTTTTTTGTCCCAGCTTGTAGCTGTGTTCACTTCCCCATTCGCCGTCATAGCCTTTAGCTCCGGGCGTTTTATAGTAAACTGATATATCTCTTTGTGTATCTCCTGCGTATCCGCCGAACAAATATAATTTGTTTTTAAAAGCGCATACACCCAAAGGCGTGTTATAGGATATTCCGTAACTTTGGTCAAAATATAAGTTTGTGTTCTTTGAAACTTTCACACTATTGTCCGATTCTATATTCAATCTAATTTCCTGCATATGGGCAGATGTGATATCCATTGTGAATAGATATGTCTCATTATTATAAAAGGTCTGGCACATTATGCCGTTGTTATTTTCTTCTTTGTTAACGCAGTTCCCTGAATTATGACTGTTTATCTCCAAAGTGCTTGCTTTCGGAGTGTCATTTCCATTAGCCTGAAAAACAAATAAAAATGATATTACAATTATTATTAACTTTTTCATAATTTATTTCCTTTATTTTTATTTAAATAATTATTTTTTTTATAATTTAAACATTACCGAGCCGAATATTGAATAGCCCTCGCCAACGTTTGCCCTGACCGTGAGGAATTTGTATGGGTCTATCACCACTCTGAAGCCCGCCGAAGCAGCAAATATCATATCCTGATTGAAAGTCAGCTCCCTTTCCGAATAAACCGAGTTGTTAAAAGAATCAACCGTTTGCCCGCCGAACTCCACATTCTTGATAAAATCCTGATACACCACCCCCAAGAACGGCTTTATCCATCCCAAATCATATTTTGCATATAATCCTGCTCTCCATTCCATCAAGCCGAGATTAATTTTATTATCAGTATGTACATTCGGTTCGGCATTTTCCACCAATTTCATATCGTCGAACATTAAATAAGAAAATTCCGGTTCAAATACCATGGATATTTTCTCTGTAAGCTCATAAGTATAAAGAACTTCAACGCTAAACTTTACGCCAGGGTCATTCGTAAGAAACAAATTATGTGGAGATTCCTCATCGCTGCTCAAATCATTGGTTTCCTGACGGATTGTGGCAAGTCCCGCCATGCCAAACACTTGTAAATTCTCCAAAATATCATAGCCAACCATCAAATTGTAGGAATAATAGCTAAAAATAAAGTCGTAATTATCGTTGTAAAAGTCAATGTCCTCTGTCGGAACTTCCTCGCCGTCGATTTTGTATTCATTCAGGCTGGAATTCCAGTTGTGGTAATCCGCCTCGATGCCGATGATAAACCTTTTAGCAGTTCTGTCCTCCTGCGAATAAACATTTGCTAATGTAAGAGTTATCAATACAATTAATAATGTCAATATTTTCATAGGTCACCTGTTATTATAAAAAAAACATTTTGTATTTTATTAAAACTATTTTCCTATTTCAATATACCATAGTTTTAAATTAAATAAAATATTTAAATAAAAAAAGATAATAATTCGTTACATGTGCTTTATCATAGAATAAACAATCATTATCATATAATATTACCAATTTGCTTTATATGTATAATTCCAGAAATGTCTAATCATGTTATGATCCAGAGTAAGCGATTTGATATATCGCAACTCCCGAGAGGTGGATATTTTGTGAGGCTTAGATAGAAAGAGAAATTTATAAAGATGTGAATCCTTAAGTTGCCACGATTTTACGAGGCTGTGTGAAAACAATGAATTATACACCAAAGTCACTCTGAACGAAGTGAAGAATCCGGTATTATTGATATTTTCCGGATTCTATTCACATAGCTTCTTATCTTCTACTTAATCTCTATTCTCATCAATATTACCTATCGGATTATTCCCCATCCCGATATACGAATTCACACTTGGGAATTTATCGGCGAGGGGATTCACACTATCCTACCTGCCCAGCCTCGGGTCGTACTGACGGAAGAGGGTGGTGTAGCTGTTGCCGGTGTCGGATTCTCCTGCAGATTTTCCTGATAACATTTGAATTATGCTTCTTTTGTTTTTAGTTTTAACTTTTTATTTTCTTCGACTGCTTCTCTTACGGCTTTGTTTGCAATGCGTCGTATTTCAGCAAATTCTCTGAATGCTTCGAGCGATATTCCTTTTTGCTTCTTATTTTTCATTGTTTCAATTCCCTAAAAATATTATAATAGAATTCGTCATAGATAATAAAACCATCATTCTCTCCGGCAGCTACTTCCACAGGATGATTTAATCCATTGTAAAATATTTGCCATTTACCTGCAAGCATTTTGTAAACATTATTGAAATTCTTCAGACTTCTGTAAAACCTCCTTTCTATGTCTTCATCAGGAACAGAATGACCGCCTTTTTTAACTCTCAAACTTATTCTGTCTTTGCATATATTCACATTATCCACAAAGACATACGTAATATTAACGCTGTATCCGCATTTTATAAAACTTTCGATTCTATTTGCCAAACCCAAACCTGACAGAGTAGATTCGATAATTAACGATTTTTCTAAAGAAAGATATTCCTCCAAAATTCTAAAAAATTCCTTACCTGCTTTTATGTCAGTATTTGCAGAACTATTCTTCATTTTCATTGCTATATCATCAGCACCGAGATAATCTATGCCAAATTCATCTCTTATTTTATAAGCAAGAGTTGATTTGCCAACACCATTTGCACCACCAACAATCATCAGTTTTTTATTCATATTCACCTCTTAAAATTATGACGATACAAATTTACAAAAATTAGTGCAAATCTCTCTTATCAATCGGCATGATACATCTCTTTTGACCAAATTAATGTGTATTAGCCACCTGCCCAGCCGTGGGTCGTACCGGCGGAAGAGGGTGGTGTAGGAATTGCCTGTGCCGGATTCTCCTGCCGGGAGTCTTTCTTTTGTATAATAATTATGTAATATTTCTGTCATTTTATGTATTTATCCGCCATTTTTCCGCCAAATTAATGTTTTATCCGCCATTTTTCCGCCAGTATATAAAATGTGCCTTTTTTCTTGCCTT
>CAZIXJ010000373.1:0-3463 GCA_964542835.1 uncultured Hyphomicrobiales bacterium | reverse complement strand
ATAACCGCTGCAGTTTTCGCCATTGGAGACTTCAGCGATTAGATTATTATATCCGGTAGAATCATAAATTATTTTGCCGGTATAAGTGGAATCATCTACAAATCTTCCGGTATTGCTGAACCATTTATAATCATAATAATCCTGCTCTTCTACTACGTAAGATTGAATTTCACCGATTTGCACAATTGTATCACCTGTAATTTCAGGTTGAGGAGCATCAATAAATCTTATATAAAGAGTGTCAGTAAGACCGCCATAGCCTTCTTCATCTTCGAATACAGCCCAATAGTATCCTTCTGTATAAACAGTGTCAAGTCTGCTTCTGTTATAATCATTCCAGTAATAATGTGCAAATCCTTCACCCGCATCGAGTACTGCGAAATTTCCATAGCAGACTACTGTATCACCCTCAATAATACTGATGTTTGTTCTGTATTTGATATAATCTACTGCAAAAGCCGAATCATAATCCATGCAACCGTATTGATTTGTTTCATAAACTCTCAGTTCCCTGCCAAGTGTATCATACCAGATTACATTTACAAAAGAAGTATCATCATCATTTAAAATAACTCCATTTTCAATTTCCCATTTATAATCATTCAGACTGTAGTATTCTCGCAAAAAATAAGTATATAGAGAATCTGCAATTATTTTTCTGTGTCCAAGTATTTCTGGCTTGGGATTATCAACGGATACTGCTTTTAAAGTTTTTGTAATCTCCTGCCCTGAACCGTCTGCAACAGTAATTTCAAAATACATACTTTGCTCATTGAAAAAAGTAATAGTGCCGGAAGGCTCTAAGGTAATTAGAGTATCAGGCTGTACATTTACATCAAAACCGTTTTTATAACCTGCTATTCTCATATCAAGTTCGAAATGCTTTCCTTTGCAAACATATACTGAATCCGGAATATAGGCACTTAATACATCTGTATCAGCCATAAAAAGAAAAGCATCAGAATAACCAATGTCATTTCTTGTAGAATCAAAAGCATTATTGCTTAACGGGAAATCAGTAGAATTTGTTCTGCCTGTTACATAAGCGAAATTATTGGAGATGACTATATCATAACCAATATCATTAGAATCACCACCAAAATATGTAGAATATTTCAAAACGGAAATATCATTATCAAATCTTGAAATAAAAGCATCGGGTTCAAATTCGATTGAATTATAAGTGCTGTCGAAACAATTTGATGATACGGGAAATCTAAGTGAAGTAGTAGAGCCTGTAATAAACACATCATCATTATATATAGCAAGTGCCAATGCTCTTTCTGTGCCGTCATGCCCGAGATATCCGGATTGATAAACCGAGTTATTTCTAAATTTTGTAACAAAAACATCTCCCAATGGCTTTGCGGGAGATAATTCATTATAATGAGTATCGTAGGCATTAGGCGTTACGGGAAAATCATTGGATTCCGTATATCCTGCTACAAATATATCACCCTGTGAATCAGAATCAATTCCATAAGCCTTATCACTTCCCGAACCACCTAAAAATCCTATAAAATCAAAAGATAAGGAAATCAGATTAAATTCTGCAAGAAAGGCATCGCTTTCAGTATTGTTACTGTCGAGATTAAACTTATCATTTTCGCCGGGATTAATTAAATCAAAATCAAATGAATGAGTAATTCCCGTAATATAAAGCCTGTTATTCAGAAAATGCAATGACTGAGAAAAATCATCTTCCGAACCTCCGAATAATGATGAATAAATCACATTATAATTATTCTCATCCAGAATAGTAAGAAATCCGTCATATTTACCGGCATTAATATCATTGAAAGAATTGGCAGTGGCGGGATACTCGCCGTCTTTACCCGAATAGCCTGTTATTGCAACTCTATTATTAAATAATTCAATATCCTGTGGAATATCATCCTGAGTACCGCCATAAAGAGTAGAGTAAAGTAAAGAGTCTCCGGCTGTTGAAAGTTTCAGAAAGAATATATCGTATGCACCGAGAGTATCATTTTCAATAGCATCATCAGTTTCGGGAAAAGTGCCGAAAGAATAAGTATAGCCCGCAAGATATATTACGCTGTCTTTGATTTTTAATGCTTCGGCATAGTCATCGCCGTAGCTTCCGATAAACGTAGAAAAAAGTAAATTTCCCGCAGAATCGAATTTGGAAACAAACAAATCGGGATAATTCATTTCTGTTTCATAGAAAAGCTCTTCATAGGCTCCTTCAGTAGATGGAAAATCAATAGATGAAGTATTTCCGGCAATAATTATATTGCCTTTGTCATCAATTTCAATTTCTTTACCGATATCATATGAATCACCGCCAATATATGTAGAGTAAATCAAAGGGTCAATAATCAGTTTTTGATTTGGTTCATAATTTACAGGCTTTATTGTTATTATATTATTATCCTGTAAGAGCTTATAATCAAGAGTATTGTTATTCTGAATTACATCAATATCAGAGATGAGCAGTTTATCAAATTTTGTCTCAATTTCTAAATTGTTGTTGAGCAGTTGAAAATTATCTTGTGAAAATAATTCAAATTCAAAAGATTTATCTGATACCAGTTCATTAATTTCTATATCGAAACGAAATTTGTTATTCTCAAATTTCAGGAGTAAATCTTTTCCGGGCTGAAAATTCAAAATCCTCAAACTATCAAATGGCTTGGAGGATGATGCGGAATTATGTTTGAAGATATTAAAGTCTGCTCTGCCGGTGCTTTCATATTCAATTATATTGGAGATATTATTATCAAATTTCATTATGATGCTTTGCTTTTCTGATAATATACTGTCATTTTTTTCAATAAGCCGGTAATTATGAAAAGATAAACCTTTTTCGGTTAGAAAAATATCAAGATGAGGAGATTTTGCCCAAAAAATGACATTATCAGGCAATAGCCCTTCATTTTCAAAAAATTTATAATATAAATCATTTGAAAATAAAAAAGCAGGAGCAAAAAATATAACAATCAAAATTCTGTACATAATTACCTGATTAATTCATTCAATAATACTATTATCGGAAGAACCTTGCTAATATTGATGTTTTATTTTAAAAATCTATAGAGAATAACACTTGCATATTTCAAAATAAGTTATTATTTTAGGATAGTAAATGTTACATAAACAGAATAAGAAATATGGAAAGAAATTTACTCCATATCAAAAAATGCGGGAAAAATAGATTAGATAATAGAATAGAATTATCTCATTATCTCATTATCTCATTATCTCATTATCTCATTATCTCATTATCTCATTATCGTGGACGATTGAAAATCGTCTGTATTGTAGTGATGAAGCGAATTATACAACATTTAATAAATGCAGCCGATGGCTTAAGCCGTCGGTTGCACCATGCAGAGGACGACATTGCAAAAGACCGCTTGTGGAATATTGGCTTGGAGGCACATGTAAATAGTGCCGGAAGGAATATTGCAAACTCATCAAACAACTTCAAGTGTGTTCTGCT
>CAZIXJ010000372.1:0-3463 GCA_964542835.1 uncultured Hyphomicrobiales bacterium | reverse complement strand
GATGAGCAATGACGCAGTCCTCACCGAACCGCTTATTATTGCGAAATAGAATATTCCTATTATTAATAAACCTTCCGAAGATTTTGCAATCTTCGGAAGGATATGTAATATTATGGGTTATTAATCTAAGAAATGAATGAATAGACCGTCTCTCAACTTTGGTTCGAACCAAGTTGATTTAGGTGGCATTATTTTGCCGGCGTCTGCTATATCCATTAGTTCTTTCGTAGAAGTCGGATACATTGCAAATGCTGCTGCCATTTCTCCTGAATTCACTCTTCTTTCGAGTTCTCCCAAACCTCTGATACCGCCAACAAAGTCTATTCTGTTGTCAGTTCTCGGGTCTTGAATACCAAGTATCTGGTCATTTACATATTTCTGAAGAATAGCTACATCGAGAGAATCCACAGGGTCTGGATTATTTATTAGTTCCTGATGAGCAGTAAGTTTATACCATTTTTTGCCGATATACATTCCTACTTCACCTTTTTTCTGTGGCCTGTATGCTTCTGTGCCTGCTTCTTCAAGTGTGAAAACTTCTTTTATTTTATCAATAAAATCTTTCACTGAAAGACCATTCAAATCTTTAATTACACGATTGTAATCCATAATATGAAGATGACTTTCAGGAAATAGAACAGCCAGAAAATAATTATATTCTTCATTTCCGGTATGATTTGGATTTGCTTTTTGTCTTTCTCGTCCTACTATTGCTGCGGCTGCACTTCTGTGGTGTCCGTCAGCTACATAGAAATTAGGAACTTTTGCAAGTTTTTCTTCAATTTTCTTTTTATCTGCATCATCTGTAATAAGCCAAGTCTGATGACGAATACCGTCTTCGGCAACGTGGTCATTTTCAGGTTTTGCAGAGGTGATTCGCTCTACAATTTTATTGATTTCTTCTTCATCTCTGTAAGTAAGGAAGATAGGACCCGTATGTGCATTTGTAACTCTTACGTGGTTGCATCTGTCTTCTTCTTTTGCTTTACGTGTTTTTTCATGCTTTTTGATTACATCATTGTGATAATCATTAACTGAAGCACATCCTACAAGACCGTACTGAGTTCTGCCGTCCATAGTCTGAGCATATACATAAAAATACGGTTCGGGGTCTTCCACGAGATGACCATCTGAAATTAATTTCTGAAGATTTTCTTTACCTTTGTCATAAACTTCTTCAGAATAAGTATCTACAGAGGGGTCGAGATCTACTTCAGGTTTTCCCACGTGAAGAAATGAAAGCGGTTTGTCTTTTACCATTTCTCTTGCTTCTTCCGAATTCATTACGTCATAAGGCAATGCTGCCACATCACCTGCTTCTTCAGGCTTTGGTCTGTATGCTTTGAAAGGTTTGAATACTGCCATTTTAATCCTCTTATTATCCTTTTAATACTTCTGCTACTTTTTCTGCTATTTCGATACCAACGCGGGTCTGAGCTTCTACGGTAGATGCACCGATATGTGGAGTAACTGATACTCTCGGATGATTAATAAGGGCTTTCTGAGCTTCACCGGCAGGTTCTTTTTCATATACGTCAACACCGGCGAATGCTACTTTTCCGCTGTTAAGAGCATCTAAAAGGTCTGATTCTTTTACAGTTCCGCCGCGGGCACAATTAATAAGAACCACACCGTCTTTCATTTTTGCAAATTCTGCTGCTGTAACAGTAGGTCCCTGCTCTTTTATAAAAGGAATATGCAGAGAAATATAATCAGCTCTTGCAAGCAAATCATCTTTAGAAACAATTTCCACATCCATATCTGTTTCTTTTACAAACGGGTCAGTGGCAATTACTTTCATACCAAGACCCAATGCACGCTTAGCAGTTTCTTTACCAATATTTCCAAAACCGATAAGTCCTAAAGTTTTGCCTGTTACTTCCATACCTTTAGAGTATGCTTTTTTGTTCCATTCGCCGTTACGCATTTCTACATTAGCGAGATTAAGGAATCTGCCGACTGATACCATATGAGCAATAGCAAGCTCGGCAACAGAAATTGCAGAAGCTCCAGGAGTATTTACTACCGGAATACCTTTTTCTTTGGCATAAGCTGTATCAATATTGTCAAGACCAACTCCGGCACGGGCAATTACTTTCAGGTTGCCGGCATCAATTACTTCTTTGGTTACTTTTGTGGCACTTCTTACGATAATGCCTTCATAATCTTTAATATTTGCTACGAGTTCTTCAGGTGTCATTTTTTTAATTATGGCTTCAATACCTGCATTTTGAAGGACTTCTGCGCCTTCTTTTACGATTCCGTCAGCTACGAGAACTTTCATCACTAACTCCTTAATATAATTATAATTATTATCATTCGGGCAATTTTTGCAAAATATGCCCGATAACATATTCAAAAATAATGAAAAAGGATTGAATTACATAATAAAGAAAAAAATAAAGTTGGGGAGAGGGTAAATCTATGTTAGAATTACATTAGCATTAATTAGGAAAATAGTTTATACAATTATATACTAAATATGAAATTAAAACGTTTTCGGGTTTTTTAATGAAAAAATTTATAAAAAAAAGGGCACATAATGACAAAAGAAAATTATATTTTATTTTCGGGTGCTGCATCAGGCACAGAAGATTATTTCGGGCAGACTGCTGAAAAATTCGGTATCGAAGAAGTTAATTTTACATTCGAATCAAGAAAGACTACAAGGCAGCGCGGGCTTAGAGTATTAACTAACGAAGAATTAGCAAATGGCGACGTTAGTCTTACATATATTTCAAAATTGATGAACAGAGAATTTTCACGTAGTGAAAATTTCAGAAAAGTAATTCAGACTATCTGGCATCAAATTAATAATAGCCAGCAAATTTTTGTCATTGGGCAGATACTTGAAGATAACACTGTAAAAGGCGGTACAGGTTGGGGAGCTGAATTTGCCAAAATATGCAACAAACCTTTGTTTGTATTTGATCAAACACGAGATGAATGGATGAAATGGGATAAAATCGAATGGACGCCATCTGAGCCACCAACAATTACTGAAACTCATTTCTGTGGCACCGGCACAAGATACATTGAAGATAATGGAAAAAAAGCTATCACTGATTTGTTTGAAAGAAGCTTCAAATAAAATACTATGAATTTAATAAAAGCCTTCAAATTTCAAAAATTTGAAGGCTTTTATTATTTTCATTTTTCTCCTTGCACAATTCAATTTTGCGTTATATCTTTGTATTAGTGGGTTTTATAAAACTTTTGTTGATATGATGAATGATTTAATAAAACATAGTATTTATAGCGGGTACAGGGTACAGGGTACAGGGTACAGGGTACAGGGTGAACTGTACTCTCTTTCGATTATTGTAAAGAATTTCTATAAAATTTCAATTTCTTGGACACTGAGCGTAGCCGAAGTGTCATTCGCCTCTCCTTCCCAAACTCCGATTTGGGAAGGAATATTTCAAACTAAGCTGTGCTTAGTGAAAGACAAAGTACAACTTTT
>CAZIXJ010000371.1:0-3465 GCA_964542835.1 uncultured Hyphomicrobiales bacterium | reverse complement strand
CAAGATAATTGCTTAATTTTTCCTTCTGTGGAGGTACTGATAAATCTTTTGGTAATCCCTCGCTGCTGAAATCAATTCTCGAAGAAAAATCAGGAGCAATATCATTGTAATTATACATCCTTGCAATTTCTTCGATTAAATCTATTTCCTGCTCCATATCCACCCGATACGACGGATGCATTACAGTAACGGACTCATCATTCTTATTTACAATTTCAAAATTCAGTCTTTTCAGATAATCAAGAATTTGTTCATTTGAAATTTCAATTCCTATTACTTTTCTTGCTCTTGCATATCTTAAAGTAATAGAAGATTCTGATTGAGGCTCAGGATATTCATCAATATATCCTTTCTCTACCTCTCCGCCGGTAAGCTCGGCAATTAATTTAGTAGCTCTATTTAGAGCATTTAATATGTTGTTGTAGTCCACACCACGCTCAAAACGATAAGAAGAATCGGAGTTAATGCCAAGTTTCTTAGCTGTACGTCGAACAGACGATGGCTCAAAATATGCAGATTCGATTAATATATTTGTAGTATTATCATTGATTTCACTATTCATACCGCCCATTACTCCGCCAACTGCAACGGGTTTTTCAGCATCGCATATCATAAGCATTTCTTGGTCGAGTTCACGTTCTTTTTCATCAAGAGTAGTGAATTTGGTTTTGTCCGCAACAGTCTGCACTACGATTTTCTTTCCTGCAACCAAATCGTAATCAAAAGCATGGAGAGGCTGCCCCATTTCCATCAGCACATAATTTGTTACGTCCACAACATTATTAATAGGACGGAGACCTAGCATTGTGAGTCTTTGCTTCAGCCATGCGGGAGATTCTTTTATTGTAGCATTTCTAACGATACGTGCAGAATATCGTGGGCATTTGTCCGCGTCTTTTATTTCAATTTTTATATTTTCGTTTATATCATTATCATTTTCTACTATGTCAGTGCCGGGCATTTTTACTTTATTGCCGGTAAGAGCGGCAACTTCACGTGCTATACCGAGATGGCTGTTGCAATCGGAACGGTTTGGAGTAATGCTCAATTCAAGTATCGTATCATTCAGTTTGAGTTCTTCGGCTAAAGGTTTGCCGATTTGAGTATCTTCGGGCAACACCATAATACCGCCGGCATCTTCGCCGAGTTCGAGTTCTGGTTCGGAGCAAATCATACCGTAAGATTCCTGACCACGAATTTTAGCTTTCTTCAGTTCAAAATTGCCTGCCGGTACAACTGCACCGATTTGACCGAGAATTACTTTTTGTCCGGCAGCTACATTGGGGGCGCCACAGACAATATCGAGAGTTTCGGAGCCGGTGAAAACTTTGCAAAGAGAGAGTTTATCAGCATCGGGATGCTTTTCTCTTTCTTTCACTTCAGCGGTGATAAAGCCGTCATATTTTTTACCGAAGTCTGTAATTTCCTCCACTTCGATGCCGAGCATAGTAAGTTTGTCTGCAAGTTCAGCAGGTGTATAGTCAAAATCAATCAGTTCCTTAAGCCAGTTATAAGACAATAACATAATAACCATTCAAATTAAAATCAACAAATAGAATTATCCAAGTTTGCAATTTAATGAATTTTGAGGAGATATGGAAGAGGGGAAAAAGTTTTTATTGAAGTGAAAAATATTCAATACAGGTTTTCTTTTTACGTCAAATTAGATTATTATTAAAAATAAGTATTATTGAATAGATGGATGAATTAAAAAATATCGAATTTTGGGAAAATCATTACTTAAATCAGATTGAATATGATTTAAAACAAGATTTAAATAAAATGCTTGATGGCTTAAAATCTAAAGACAAAATTAAAAGTGATTGGATTGAATCGTTTAAAAAAAGCGCTAATAAAAATTCAGATTTTGCAAGAGGTGCAGAAAGAATTTATTATTGGCTATTTAATCAGTTTGGTAGTCCAAATTCATCACCTATTGGAGCTGATATGTTTTTTGAAACTTATAATGCATTTGTTCATATTGATATTAAAACAGCAAAATTAGATAACATGTCTGATTTCAAAGGGAAAATACCAGTTGGAGGCAATCAAACAAGTTATAAATCTGATGATTACAGATTTGAAGTAAATTTACCACATATTTATTCTTATCAGGGGAAAATATGCTTAACTTATTTTATAAATATTATTTATGAAGTTGGAAATGACAATATTGAAATAAAGGGAATATATTTAATTTGTGTTCCAAATGGAAAATTATTTAAAACATACGGAAATGAAATTATTGGTAGTGGAAAATCAGGTATTTCAGGAAAAGGGTTTAGATATTTATATTCAAAAAAGCCGAATTTTGAATTACTGGAAGAAAAGCCATTAAGAATTAGAAGAATATTTATAACTGATGATTTACTTTACAGAGAATTTGAATTTATTAAAGTGAATTTTACTAATGAAATATAAAATATTTAATTCAGATATATATGCAGGTTTATCTAATTTAAAAGATAAATCTATTAATGTTGTTATTACATCACCACCATATTGGGGACAGAGAGATTATGGATTTGATGGTCAAATAGGAAATGAAAAAAATTATCATGAATATATTGAAAAACTAGTTGTTATTTTTAATTTATTAAGAAATAAACTTTCAGACGATGGAGTTTTCTTTTTAAATGTAGGAGATAAATATATTTCAAAATATGGTAAAACACCAATTGGATTAATTCCATATCAATTAGCATATGAAATGCAAAATTCTGGATGGTTACTAACTGACACAATTATTTGGTATAAGCCTAACCACATGCCTTCTAGTGTTAAAAATAGGTTTACAAATAGTTACGAGCCAATTTTTGTTTTCACCAAAAAACACGATAATTTATACACACAACATATTAAAAGAACAAAGCATAATTGTAATATCTTAAAAATACCTTTACAACCAACACCATTTAAGCATGTTGCTGCATATCCTGAAAGACTGGTTCATGAGTGTTTAAAAAAAGTCACATTAAAAGATAATTATACAATTTTAGATCCTTTCGCCGGAAGTGGAACAACATTGAAAGTAGTAAAAGATAATCTTAAAACTTGTAATGCTATTATGATAGAATGGAATGAGAATTATGTCAATATTATAAAAGAAAGATGCAATTTACAAGAGAATGTAAAGATTTATAAATTTAAATTTATGAATTATTATGTAAAACCTTATAAATCGATTATCAAAGATAATGCACTATTCGAACCAAAGCAAGAATATCAAACTAATAATAATAAAAACGGATTTACTAAGATATTCGATAAAAAAGAAGATTATTATAAAGTTTACAACAAATTTTTGAATAATACAATAAAAATTAATTTCAATCAATCAGCAACATTTTTTATAGGTTCTAAAGAATTTGATAATCAATTGATTTATAATACATCAAAATTAAATAATAAGGGTTGGATTATACGAAATATGCTTGTATTTGAAGACAACAATCGATGGTTTCC
>CAZIXJ010000370.1:0-3474 GCA_964542835.1 uncultured Hyphomicrobiales bacterium | reverse complement strand
GTAATTTATAATGACCTTGATGAATTAACATACGGTTGCAATACTTCATCTTGCTGGAGTGCTGAAAGCGTTACAAGTCAGGTAATTGGCGGAGGCGGTGGGGACCTTGCAGCTCCTACTCTCTCATCTCCTGCAGATGATGCAACTAATCAGTCAACTGCATTGAATCTGGATTGGAATTCTGTAAGTGGAGCTTCAAGTTATGATATTCAACTTTCAGATGATAATACATTTGCTACCACAATAGTAGATGATAACGTAACATCAACAAGCAAATCAGTAAGCGGTCTTGATTATGAAACAACCTACTACTGGAGAGCCAGAGCATTAAATTCAAGCGAAACAAGCAACTGGTCTTCGGTATGGAGCTTTACTACTGAAGCAGATAGTGATGAAATGCACTTTTCATATACATCTACAAGTATTGAAATGTCAATAAAAATACCTGCTGATGCTGATTTGACATTAGATGGTATTGCACTTGCTAATGGAGATGAAATTGGTGTGTTTACTCAGGATGGTGTTTGTGCAGGTGCAGTTGTATGGGAAGAAGAATTAGTTTTCTTTTCAGCTTACGGTGCAACTTCTACTCCACCTGTTGACGGATTTGATGAAGACGAAGAAATGATTTATAAAATATGGGATGCTTCAGCAAATGAAGAGTACGAAGCAAGTTCAGTATCCCACACTGATTTCTTAGGCAACTGGATAAACGGTGAATTTGACAGTTCTGTTCCGTTTAAGCAACTTGATGAATTATCAGCAGAAAGCTCTTTTACACAGACTATTAATTTTGTAAGCGGTTGGAATCTGTTCTCGTCTTATATAGTAGTATCTGATCCTGATGTTGCATTAGTAATGGAGGCGGTAGAAGATGATATGGTAATAATGAGAAATGATGCTTCTGAAATATACTATCCAGAAGGAGATTATAATCAAATAGGAGATTTTGATAATCATGACGGATATAATGCTTTCTTTACTACTTCAGCAAGTCTTGATATAGAAGGAACTAAAATCGTACCTGAAGATGAAAACATTTCATTGGCATCAGGATGGTCATTGATTGGTTATCTCAGAGATTCAGACTTAAATATTGAGACTGCTCTTGCTGATATAGATGATAATCTGCTAATTGCAAGGGATGGTTCATCAAATATTTACTATCCCGACGGTGGATATAATACAATTGGTGATATGAAAACCGGTGAAGGATACCAGATATATATGACAACAACTGACAATCTTACTTATCCTGCAAATGGAAGCGGTAAGGTTGGGTATGATTATTCACATCAGATTACTGCAAAACCGGAATTTTTGCAACTCAGAGAACAGGGAACAGGAATTAGCTCCGTACTTATAATAGAGGGATTAAATATTCCTGATGGTATAGAAATAGGTGCGTTCAGTAAAGATGAAGAATTATTCGGAAGTGGTATTGTATTTAATAATCAGACTGTAATGACAATCCACGGTGATAACGAAATGACTGATTACAAAGATGGTTTTAGAAGTAATGAGGAAATCGTTATTAAGGCGTTTGACCCTGAAAACAACCAATATACTGAAATGAATCTGAGCGAAATCAGAACTGTAGAAAATGAAAAAATGAATACTCTAAGATTTGTTCAAAATTCTGTTGTTTATGCTAAAGAAGGCAATGCAGGAAATACATATTTTGCTTCCAACAGGTTGGATATATCACCAAATCCGGTAAATGAAAAAGCCAAATTGTCTTTAAGCCTTAAAGACAATTCCAATGTTACAGTTGAAATATACTCTGCTTCAGGTCAGAAGCTCAGAACCATCAACAATGGAAGTATGACACGAGGCATACATGAAATGCAGATTAATTTTGCAGATTATGCTTCAGGATTATATACAATTACAGTAAAATTAGACAATCAGGTGATTTCAGCAAATGTAATTAAAGTTAAATAAATATTTAATAAAACCGCGGGGTTAACCCTGCGGTTTTAATAAAACAGGAGCAATTATGAGACAAATAATAATTATTTTTCTATTAAGCGGATTTATGCTTTTTGCAACAGACCCGAGTCATTTTGAATTCACCGAGACCAATATTGAAATGTCAGTAAAAATCGCCGGTGATACAGAGCTTACATTTGGCAATGGCACGCTATCGAATGGCGATGAAATTGGCGTTTTTACACAGGATGGAGTATGCGTAGGCGCTGTTGTCTGGGAAGAAGAATTGGTGTTCTTTTCGGTTTACGGTGAAACTGCAACACCACCCGTTGATGGTCTTGAAAATGGCGAATCAATGGTTTATAAAGTATGGGATTCATCTGAAGATACAGAGCATGACAGTGTAGATGTCAGTCATAAGGATTTTATGGGCAATCCAATAAATGATGAGTTTGATACATCAGTACCATTTAAAGAAATTAGTTCATTTTATGCTTTCAAACTTGATAACCCTGAACTGACATCTCCGGTAAATAATGCTACTGATCAATCATTAAGCACACAACTGAGCTGGGGTGCAGTGGATGATGCATTAACATATAATGTAAAATTATCAGCAAATTCTGATATGAGTAGCCCTCTCGTTGATGTCAGTGAAATCAGCAGTTCATCATATTCAGTACCCGGCGGAACATTAAGCAATCTCACTCAGTATTACTGGCAGGTACAGGCAGTTAGAAATGACCATGTAAGTGGTTGGTCAGATATATGGACATATACAACTACAGAACAGCAGGATAAATTCGTTAATCTGACTTTAGCATATTACGGATACAAAAAAAGTACCGGACATGAAAAAATGGCGGTTATTGTAGAATTAAGGTCAGGTGATAATCTTATGAGTTCATCAGTAGAATCTGAAAAATCTGCAATATTAAATAGTTCAGGAGAGGTTGAATTAAACTTCTATGATGTGGATGACGGAGATTACTGGTTCGTAGTAAGAGCAAGCGGCTATATGCCTGTAGCTATTCCTGAGCAGCAGAGCCTTTCTGTAGATGGTATCACATGGGACTTTACAACCTCCTCAGACCAATCAGTAGCCGGAACAAATGTATTGATATACAAAGACAACTTATGGCAGGTGCGTCCGGGTGATTTCGATGCATCGAGGTCAGTCGGAGCATTTGACATAAACTATCTGATACCAAATATCGGCGTATCAGCAAGTGGGCAAATCCCTGAATAATTTAGGCATCATTATAATAATATAATAAAGTCGAGTCGTACGTTACAATTCTATGAGGGCTGTTCTGCAAAGGGCAGCCTTTTTTCGAATGGCTATGCTTTTACTGTTAAACCCACTCTTAAAAGCTCAATAGCAAGCATTTATGGAGATAGAATTTCAACATATCAATAAAAAATTGTATTTGGGAGAATTTAGAGTTCATTCTAAAAAATCGATTTTATTTTTTTGCACAACGAGAATAATTTAAACGGAAAATATTTTTGAAGATGCTTTTTCTTTTTAATTTAATTTTT
>CAZIXJ010000369.1:0-3479 GCA_964542835.1 uncultured Hyphomicrobiales bacterium | reverse complement strand
GAGTAGTCACTAGAAAATCTTCACTAGTTGTACCCCAAGTAGTATTTGTAGTATCCATATCAGTAGTACCAGTATGTGTAGCTACAGTAGCATCACTTCCTGTATAAGTAGAAGATGTCCAACCAAATGTTGGTAATGCATTATTAGATCCCCCAGAAGATAAAGTAAATTGCTGACCTGCTCCATCATCAGTTGTTTTAATTCCTACTTTGTTTCCATAAGTGTTTGCAGTCCATCCTAATCCAGTTAAAGCTTCAGTTAATGAACTATTATAAGTAGTTGGATCTGCTAAAACAAAATATTTATTATCCGTATCACTCGAAACTTTTATTCCTATATAACGTTCAGTCCAATCTTTATAAGCTTCCATTACAGTACTAAAATCAAATTTTAAGTTAGCGTTAGTTAATTCAGCATCTATTTCGGTAATAATTGCATCGATATCTGCGGCATTAGCATTTAAAGTAATATAATCAGTTTTTTCATCACCAGTTCCAGAATAAGTATCCGCAGTCCATCCAAATTGTGTTAATGCGTCATCTTCGGCCCCGCCGGTTGCTATTGTAAATGATTCTACATCACCTTTAAAATGCGTTCTTAAACCAACATATAATTCATTATCTGCTTTATAAGCTTCTATATATGGAGAAAAATCATATGTTCCATTATTAGCTAATTCATCATTTAATTCAGTTACAATTGCATCAATATTCGCAGATGCATCAGCATCTAATGTAATAGTCACAGCTCCAGTGCTTAAAGTATCATAAGTTAAATTAAATGTTGCATTATTAATGCTCCAATCAATTCCACTTGAAACATCTGTTGTTCCTATATGAGAAGCAATTGTATCTGTAGTTCCACCAGGATTATAAGTAAGAAGAAAAGTTTCATTTACTCCTGAATAATCTTTTCCTCCTGATAAATTCACTGTACCTAAATGACCTGCAGTTTCAGCATAAGTTTCCATTCCACTTGCACCGGCAGCTGCCAAAGCAGTATTTACTTCAGTCATTACTTCAGTTATAGTTGTAGTATTATAATCAAGATTTACAGTAGTTGAACTAGTAATGTCGGAAGAATCAAAAATTCTTGTTGCTGCATTTGCAGAAGAAAGATTATGAATTATAATTAATCCATCAACTTCATCTGTTCCTGAAATTTTTACTTGTTCTGTATCTGATAAATAAGTAGCTACTCCGCTTGGAAATTCAGCAAGAAAAGCAGAATTTATTGCATCTCTTAATGTTAAAGGAGTAGATGTTCCACTTAAATCTATTGTCTTTGGACCAACAGTATCAATTGAAATTTTTAAAAATTTATCTGTGCTTAAATCAGGATAAGAAGTAAGATCAATAGTAGTAATTGAAGCAGGACTTGATTCTGTTAAACTATAATCATTACTAACTATAAATATAGAATTAGCTTCTGTTTCTGTATTTGTAAAACGTAAAACAATATCACTATTATCCATATCCGTAATTTCATATGTACCATCAGGATCAGCAGGATCAATCTCATATTGCATGTTATATAAACGATGAGTAACAGGTCGATATTCAGGATCCGTTACTTCAAAATTAGCATTGAAATAATGCCCCAATTGCACATATTCATTATGACCACTTAAATAATTAAGATATAAAATCTCATTGTAATCACCCATAAAATTAATACTGCCATTTTCATAAATAATATCCGCCCAATCATCTTCAGTATCTGTTCTAGCAATTACAGTTAAACTTCTTTTTCCATAACAAGTATATTTATCATTTGTGACATCAGAATAATCAAGATCAAAAACTTCTTGAGAAGCATCGCTTGCTCCTGAATTAATTATTTCTATAGAAGAAAGATCTCCTTTATTTGGAGACATTAATCCTAAATAGTCTCGACTATTAGCATCAGTTACTTTATAAGCTACATTACTATAATCACCACATGCCATAGGAGTTGAAGTAATAGGTAAAGCGCCAAAAGCAGAAAGTATATCATAAGTACTTCCTGTATCTGCTAGTTCTACATAAGAACAATCATTAGTTCTTGAAATTCTTATATCATAACAAGTGATATTTGTTTTATTTGCAACAAAAGAAGCTGTATATCCATATGGATTTAATCCTAAATTTAATTGAGTTAGCATATTTTGATAAGTTTGATTTACACCGGTATTAATAGTATATTGAGTTATTGATCCACCTTCTATTTCTATAATTCCTAAATACCAATCTTCTTCATCTTTATTTTCTAATGTGGATACATAATCAGTAGTATCACAAACTGAAATACCAAAATCCATATAACTGTATACTCCTGAATCATAAGCAGCATCTAAAGCATCATTAATTATATCAATTGCTCCAGTTGTTCCGCCATTTGTTTCTAATGGTAATAAATCAGGAGAAGTGCCTCCTAAACTTAAATCTATAGTAACTGGACCTCTATCATCTATATTTAATGTAATTTCTTGATTAGCTGTAATGTCAAATCCATCCGTAGCATCTATATTAGATATAAAATAAGAATTAATATCTAATGTCATTTGCATGCTATTACCAGGAGTAAGAAAACTATCATTTCCTTTATCTAAATAATGATTTCCTATATCTTCTATTAAATCATGAATAGATCTATCATATTCTGTTTGAGTTAATGAAACTTTTAAATTCGGATTTAAAATTTCAGTTCCACCATCATCAATATATAAAATATCTCCAAAATCTGAAGGAGTATTTAATACAAGGAAATTATGAAATTCTCTTCCTCCAAGTCCATCATAATCATAAGTATCTGAATAAGTTAAAGTAGTTTTTACATTATCACCGTAGCTTATAGAATTTCCAAAACTTCCTGTAGTAAAAGCATATTTACCATTAAAAACATTTTCAAAATTAAAACTTCCAAAATTTGCTGATTGATATTTAGAAGAAGGAATTTCTTCCCATCCTGCTTTTTTCATTACAATAAAATTCCAAACTTCCATCGGATTCATATATCTACCATATTTATTATAAAATGTAGCAGGCATATTATGATATCCATATGCTTTAGAAGATAAAACACTATTATTTTGAGATAATACTATATCATAATCTTCTTCAGTTACCGTTTTTCCTACTGTTCTTATAGATAATGGACCATAATAAGCAGCATGATCAATAGTTTCTCCATTAGCTCCACCTACACCTTGTGTTTTATTTACAAATGTAGTACTTACTTCTCCACCGGAAGGCAATGTTAATGTTTTAGTTACATTAATAGAATTTTTAGTGATATTACTATTTAGTCCTCCACCAACTCGATAAAATATATATAATTCTGATTCTTCAGGCAATCTCCTATTTTCATTAGCTAATAAAGCTGAAGAAGCAAATTCAATTTGTGCTACATTATCATCTAAAACATTTATTACATATGGAATTGCATTTTCTTCTCCAGCTGTTTCTTCTTGTTGAGCACGTATATCAAGAAAATTATCA
>CAZIXJ010000368.1:0-3489 GCA_964542835.1 uncultured Hyphomicrobiales bacterium | reverse complement strand
TCATTTATTTTTTTAGTATTTTTGCAATGGTTAGACGTATGGTAAAAGTTATTAATTATATGAATAAAATTAAGTTTATTATGAAGCAAAAAATATTCTTATTTATATTGACTTTTTTGGTGGCGTTTGGGATTTATGCTTTTACGGCTAATCCTGATGTTACGTTTACTGATAATGGTGAGCTTGCCGGAGTGCTTTCCACTTTTGGCGTAGCTCATCCTACGGGCTACCCCCTATTCACTATGCTTGGGCATCTCTGGGCTATGCTGCCAAATCCTTTTGATAATATTTTCTGGCTCAATCTTTTTGCTTCATTTACTACCGCACTCTCAGCCGGAGTTTTTTTTCTAATAGTTGATGAAATCTATGAAATGCTGGATATGAATTTTAAAAATGTATTAGTGCAACCTTTCGCAATTGCAATTATTTATATCGTAGCAAAAACTATATGGGAGCAGGGGCTTTCACTTGAAGTTTATTCACTTCAGCTCCTAATGTTCAATCTTATTATTCTCGGATTTTTAAAAGTACTTAATTCAGACAAACCTGACAGATGGCTTTTGCTAACTGCTTTGTTTGCAGGGCTGGGCTTTGCCAATCATATGACTACAATTCTTATTATGCCCGGTTTGCTCATTGCATTTTTTATGCTCAAAAATGAAAAGTCTGCTTTTCTGAATAACAAATGGAAATCTCTTTTAATTCTTGCTTTGCCTTTTCTTGCTGGAGTTTCTCTTTATATCACTCTGCCTTTAATAAGTAGTGGTGAACCTGCTTTTAACTGGGGTGCAGTCCACAGAAGTCTGGATAAATTCCTGTATCACGTGCAGGGCAAGCAGTATCAGATTTGGATGTTTTCAGGGAGTGATGTTGCCGGTGAAAATCTTATAAAATTCTTCTCTCTTGTGCCTTATCAGTTGGGCTGGCTCGGTATTATTTTTTCAGGAATCGGACTGATAGCCGTATTCAAGTATAACAAAACAATCGCTACTTTTCTCATTGTTTCATTATTATCCTGTGTGCTTTATTCGATAAATTATTCTATTCACGATATTGATGCTTATTTCTCACTTGCTTTTATTGTGCTGTTAATTCTCATAGTTTACTCAATTAGATTTCTCGCCGAGAAAAACTGGAAAATATATTCATGGATTAGCATAATATTTATTATTTCTATTGCTTTTAATATTCAAACAAATAACAGAAGCAGTGACTTGCTCGTAAAAGAATATATGACTATTCTAACAGAAGAACTTGATGAAGATGCCGTAATTCTATCAGCGCAGTGGGATTTCTGGAATTCTGCATTCTGGTACTATCAGCAGGTGGAAGGTTACAGGACGGATGTAAAATTAGTTGAAAAAGAATTGCTCCGCAGAACTTGGTATCCTTTGCAGCTAAGACAATGGTATCCTGCCTTGTGTGAAAAATGTGAAAGTGAAATATCTCTTTATGAAGAGCAGTTAGAGCTGTTCGAAAGCGATGAAAAATACAATCCTGCTCTCATACAGCAGAGATTTGAAAATATGCTCAATTGCTTTATAGAATCAAACCTAAATGAAAAACCTGTTTATCTCACTTTTGATATTATTCAGACCGAACCGAAATTAGTTGAAAATTATGAACTTGTACCCGAAGGGTTTGCTTTTCGGGTTTATCCGAAAGGAACTGTAAAAGAACCATATGTAGATATGTCCAAACTCGGTGGCTTTATATCAAGTGCATTGGATTATAATGAAAATCACTTAGAAAGAGGAATTATCGAAAATGCTTCACAAAACCTGACAAATGCCGCAAGGCTATGTGTATATCAGGGAAATATAGAACAGGCAAAAATATATTTTGAAAAGGCTCTTGAGATAGATAAAAATAATTTGCTCGCTTCTCAGGGCTTAAACCAAATTAATCAAAGGAAATAAAAATGAAAAAGTTCTTACTTATATGTGCAGTACTCGGCTTCATATGTTTAGCATCATGCAGTGATGACTGCGACTGTCCGAGCGGACCATCAGAGACGAGCATAGCTTTGGCAGAGTAAATAATCACCATAAAGCAAAAGGGGCAGGAATGTCCGCTCTATTACAATATTACCCGCAAATGTTCAAAAAAAACATTTGTATTATGTATTATATTTTAATATATTATGAGCATTGTATATGATATTGTAATAAATTGTGAACAGGAGGAATATGAAAAAAGAAATAATATATTCGCTGACTGAAAATTTTGAATCTTTTGTTCACCTGACTGAAGATACCGTAGAATTTTGGCTTGCCCGGGATTTGCAACATTTACTTGGATATGGCAAGTGGAGCAATTTTCAGAATGTAATCAATAAAGCAAAATCTGCCTGCGAAATTTCAGGTAATGAGATTGAACATCATTTTGCCGACGTCGGGAAGATGGTTCAAATCGGCTCAGGTGCAGAAAAAGAGATTGACGACATAATGCTTAATTGACAATACAAATTTCAAAAATAAGTAAAGGAGGAAACCGAAACAAATAATTACTATATATAGAATTTAAGCGAGAAAAAGTGAAAGTAAAAGAAATAATAAAAATAATAGAAGAGAACGGCTGGCAATTAGCAAGAATCAGAGGAAGCCACCGTCATTATACACATAGTACAAAGAAAGGGTTGGTAACAGTACCGGGAAAAATGAGTGCCGATTTGGCAAAAGGAACTGAAAACAGTATTTTGAAACAAGCAGGAATAAAAAAATGAATGAATATATGATAGTTTATGAGAAAACACAAACGGGGTATTCTGCCTATTCGCCTGACATAGAAGGCTGTGTAGCAGTAGGAAATACAAAAAAGCAGTGCGAAGAAAGTATGAAAGAAGCACTTAAATATCATATCGAGTTTATGCTGGAGCAGGGCGAAGAAATTCCCGAACCGACTAAAAATGAAATTGGATATATCAAAATAAATACAAATCGAAAAAGAAAATATGCAACTGTATAGGAAAAAAATTAAGGTTAGAAATTGAAATTTGGATTTTAAAATAGAATGAGCAAAAAAATAAACGTACAGGGTTTGGATATTTCTGTTTATCAGCACAGGGAGCAGGACTTTATTTCGCTTACCGATATGTTGAATGCGAAAGACGGAGATTTTTTTATTTCAGACTGGTTGAGAAACAGAAATACTGTTGAATATCTTGGAATATGGGAGAAAATTCATAATCCTGATTTTAATTATGGCGAATATGCCCTAATTAGAAATCAGGCAGGATTAAACAGCTACAAAATCAGCGTTAAAGAATGGACTGCTAAAACAAAGGCTATAGGACTAATCGCAAAAGCCGGCAGATATGGCGGTACTTATGCTCATAAAGATATTGCATTTGAATTTGGAATGTGGATTAGTGCCGAATTTAAAATCTACCTTATTAAAGAATTTCAGAGATTAAAAGATGAAGAATTAAAGCAGCTTGGATGGGATATTAAGCGGAATCTTACAAAAATCAATTATCGTATCCATACC
>CAZIXJ010000367.1:0-3502 GCA_964542835.1 uncultured Hyphomicrobiales bacterium | reverse complement strand
ATAATTACTGCTTATAAATGCTCCTGAAATACCTGATATTATCCCAAAAATTGCTTTTATTAATTTGTTTTTTGAAAGCAATTCAGATAAAAATACAGTCAGCAATCCCGTAAGAATAGCTCCTGAGATTAGCAATGTAGCATTAAAACTGCCTGCTATCACGTAAGCCGCTACAATACCGAACAGAATAGAATGGCTCATAGCTTCGCTGATAAGAGATGATTTTCTTAAAATTAAAAAAACACCTATCAGGCTGCAAGCAAGTGCTGCAAATATTGCTATTAATTGTATTTCTGTTTGTGGACTCATTCTTTTCTGAATTTCTTTATTATGTAAGATACTATAATTGAAATAAAAATAATAATACCGGCAGAAACAATTATTAAAGGACCGGTAGGCATATTAGAATAATTACTGCTTATAAATGCTCCTGAAATACCTGATATTATCCCAAAAATTGCTGCAAGAAATATCATATTTCTGAATTTTCCCGTAAGAAGACGAGCTGCTACTGCAGGAGAAATAATCAGGGCGCTCATCAGTATCAGCCCTACTATCTGCAAGCCGGTTACGATTACAGTAACTATCATAATGCTCAATACCAAATCAGGCACTTTTATATTAAAACCAAGAGTTTTAAGGTATTCGGGATCGAATATCAACAGCTTTAACTCTTTAAAAAGAGTGAATATCACAGCTATAATAATAAAAGCTATGATGCTGATGAAAATTACATCCTTTTCAATAATTGATGCGGATTCACCGAACATAAAAGCCTGCATACCAGCCACACCGGCATTATTGTTATCTTTGAAAAGTGTAAGCAAAAATATTCCGAGACCGAAAAAAACTGATAATACTATCCCGAGTGCAGTATCAGACTTAATTTTGGATTTTCCGGTAATGCTAAGTATGGCAGAATTAGCAAGCCATGCGGATAATCCTGCTCCTATATAAAGCAAAATATTGTTATCAGCACCAAAAAGAATAATTGCAATTACTATACCGGGCAATGTGCTGTGGGATAATGCATCTCCAAGCATACTTTCTTTTTTCATAATTACAAATGAGCCGATTATCCCACTTATCATTCCTATAAGCCCTGAACCCAGAAATACATTTCTAAAAGTATAATCTGTAAATATTGAGGAAAGTTCCATTTCTACACCTGCAGAGATGTATAAGTTCTTTTTAGATTATCATTATTGAAAACGTCTGATGTTTTCCCGAAATCAATAATTCGTTTATTAAGAAATAACACATAATCAAAATACTCTTCTACGGAAGTAAGGTCATGATGGACACAAAGCACTGTTTTTCCTTTATCTCTTAATTCCTTAAGAATATGAATTATTTTTTTTTCAGTAGTTGCATCCACTCCCTGGAATGGTTCATCCATCAGAAATATTTCGGCTTCCTGCAACAAAGCACGGGCAATAAATACTCTCTGCTGCTGACCTCCCGAGAGCTTGCCTATTTGCCGTTTGTGCAGGTCTGCTATCTCCAGTTTATCAAGCACTTCATATGTTTGTTCTTTTTCTTTCTTTCCGGGCTTTTTAAACCAACCGAGCTTACCATAAGTACCCATAAGTACGGTATCATAAACAGTAGTAGGAAAATCCCAGTCAATACTTGTTCTTTGTGGCACGTAAGCAATCTTTTTCCTAAACTCCTTAAAATTATTGCCAAAAAATTTAACTTGTTCATACTCAGCTTCAATAAGACCAATTATTGATTTCAGCAATGTAGATTTTCCGGCTCCATTCGGACCAATAACAGAAATAAGCCCTGAAGCGGGAATTTCGGCAGAAACATCCTCCAGTGCTTTTTTTCTGTCATAAGATACAGATAAATTTTTTATACTTATTGCTACATTATTCATTTTTTCAGAGCAGTATAAATTTTATCAATATTATTTATCATCATATCAAGGTAATCACCTTCATATGAACCGGGATTTATTAAAGTTTCAGTTTTGAACCTTTTCTCATTATCATCAGCGGTATATCTTGATTTCACGGCTTCTTTAAGAGCTTCTACGGATTTGCCTGATATTCCAGTTTCATAAAAAACAGCAGGTATTTTATTTTCTGCTATAAAATCAGCAAGACTGCTTATGTTGGATGCTCCTGCCTGATGAGAAGTGCTTACGCCCTGAATACCAATACTTTCGATATTATAGGCAACGCTGAAATAATTATAAGCATTATGAGCTGTAATAAGATACCTGTTTTGTTCAGGGATACTATCTATTCGGGATTTTATGTATTTATCAAGTTTAGATAATTTTTCTGAAAAATTTACATAATTACTTACATATTTTTCAGAATTTTCCATATCGTATTTGCTCATAAAATCTGCGAATTTCTCTGCTGCAATTTTGTAAAGATTTACATCAAGCCAGAAATGGGGGTCATGAGAATGATGGCTGTGATTATGTCCGTCATCGTGATTATGAGATGCGTGAATCAGTTTATCATGAGGAATACTTTTAGAAACATTGAATATTTTGGTTTTTCCTTCCATTTTATTGAATATTTCTTCAAGCCTTCCCTCAAGATGCAAGCCGTTATATAAAATTACATCGGCATTATTGATTTTATTCAAATCATTTTCACTTGCCTTAAATAAGTGCGGGTCAGCTCCTGCAGTCATCAAAACGTCCACCTGTGCCAAATCACCTGCAATATGTACAGCAATATCTCTTACGGGTGTGGTAGTTGCCAGAATTCTTATCTGAGAATCCTGTTTCTGTATTTTCTCAGATTCATTACAGGAAAACAATGCAAATAATGCTACAAAAATTATAAAATATCTTATCATTTAGTACATCCCTTAATTATTATTTATAATTTGTAAAAATTTATAATTATTTTTGAATAAACGTATGTTTAATTTTCATTATTTTGAAATCTATGAAATCTTTATTAAAGTTATTAATATTCACTGTTCTGATTCAGTATAATTCTTTATCACTTCAGCAGGATACTGAAATAAAAAAATATACTGAAAGTGATACACTATGTTTCAGGTATGACTTAAGAGCAGGCGATACTCTAACCTACAGAGTAGTCTCTTTCGACAGTATTACTGTTGATTTTGATGAGCCTTTGCTACGAACCCGATATGAAAGCATCCGATATACTGTTGATTCCGTGAAAAACGGAAGATATTTTATGACGTACAGCCTTACAAAATTTCTTGGGAAAGAATCTCAGGGAGATTTGAAAAATGTTACCCGTGAATCTTCTCCGTGGGAAGGTAACAGAATTTTTCTTGAAGTTGATTCACTCGGCACAAGATACGAACAGGCAATTATTAATCCTGAGTCTTATGGTGTTACTCCGGGCGGAGCATTTCAGCCCTATCTCTTCTTTCCTATTAAAGAATCCTGCAAAAGAATTAATGAGTCATGGCTCGTAAAAGCTGCCGACACTCTCGCTGAAAACGGATTCCCTTATCCTATAATGGACGGAACTGCTATGATGAGAGTTGTAGGCAA
>CAZIXJ010000366.1:0-3506 GCA_964542835.1 uncultured Hyphomicrobiales bacterium | reverse complement strand
TCATTGATTTTTCACTCAAATGTGGCGGTACTGTATCAGCGGAACACGGAATCGGAAAAATAAAGAAAAAATACTTAGAAAGAATGTTTGGAAGTAGAAATATCGAAAAGATGAAATCAATTAAAAAGGTATTCGATCCTGAATTTCTTCTTAATCGTGGTAATTTGTTTGATTATTAGATTTAATTTAAGTGTAATAAAAGCACTTTTTCAGGTTGCTTTATTTAGGATTTATAATAATAAAATCCTCATATTCTATTTCATTATTGAAACTAACCTGAATATAACCTCCGTTAAGCCATAGTCTTACCTGATCTGCATACTGCGGATGCATAGGGTCTCCCGAATTACCACCCGGCATACACATTAATACTGCATCATCATCCATATCAGCAATAAATCTCATAGATGCACCGATTATTACGTCAAATGGTTCATAATATCTGTATTCCGTATTGTTAATTGTTGTATTATTTCCCCCGACAGAATGGGAGCGAAGAGATACTACAGGATTTAAAAATTCATTTACACCAAGAAAATGTTTCAATTCAAGACGATGTAACAATCCATAATTCCAATCATTTATGTCATCTGATTCAAAATACTGTCTTAAAAAAACAGTAGCATTTTTAAAACTTTGAATCACAACGGATTCTATTGTCTCTATCTGATCTGAATTTTTATTGTCAAACCAGAATTGATTTTTATTCAAAATATCAGATAAAATTTTTCTTGTAGGAAGAGATGAGATAAAAGCATACTGTTTGAATAGCTTATCACCGAGTTCATCATAATAAGTATTTTTAATCAGTTCTGTAATAAATGCATTATAAACGGAGGCTTCAGGGCTTGAAGGAGACAGAAGATAATCCCATTTATTAAGTGCATTAAGTGCTTTTTTATCAATAATGTTTAATTTATCAGTATTTGATGATAAAAAAGGTAATATTTCACTTAGAATTATTTTAGCATAAGGTGATAAAATATCATTTTGCATAAATCTTGCATCTCGTGCAGAATAATATTCAGACTCTTTTATCATTTCTTCTATACGCATAGCTCTTGATTGAGGTTCCCAGTAATTGGATATGAAAAATTTGCTGTTCGCTTCAGGCGGGACATTTGCAGAATAGAGGTAACCTTTATCTGAATTAATAGAATTAATTAAATCTTCTCCTGAATAAAATCCATTCCAATTAGCAGATTCCATCCAACCGGGATTAGGTATATTCGGATTGCATTCAGTATTTCTTCGGGGAATTTTTCCCGTCGGAAAAAGAGCAATATTTCCGGAGGTGTCGGCGAAATTAAAAATTAATGGGGGAGAAGCCCATTTGTCAGTAGCTTTTTCAAAATTATCAATATTTTCAGAAAGATTAATATCTGAAAGCGCTTCAATTTCATTGGATATTTCAGAAGCAGTCCATCTGAATGTAAGTGCATAATTATCAAAGAAATTATCATCCTCATTTTCATCCCATTTAATTAAAGAATTATTTTCAGAAAATAAATGAGCATCTGAAATTACGAAGGACTTATCATTTTTTCTCATATAATAAATCACATCAGCTTTATCTTTTACCTTAATTGTATCTATTATAAATTCAAATGGCTTAGTGTTATCGTCGTCTGTAAAATAATTTTCTCCGGCTTCATCTGTTTTTTCAAAATAAAAATCGCAAATATCAGCCGCCAGATTTGTAATTCCCCAGCTAACGGCATCATTCCTCCCGACTAAAATCAGAGGTATTCCCGGTAGTGAATATCCCAGTGAATTGTAATTTTCAGATTTGATGTGATTTTGATACCATACCGACGGTAACTGAAGTGGCAAATGGGGATCATTAGCCAGTATAGCCCCACCATCTGAGTTTTCTTTGTTTTTATATACTGACCAGCTGTTACTACCTTTTGCTCCGCCTTCATTGCCGGAAATTACACTGTAATCTGAAAGAAAAGTGGAATAATTTTTATAAATTTCAGATAAATCTGTTGTGTCCGTATTATCTAAATTTAATTCAGGAGTTTTATATTCGTTTATGCCGGGAATCAAATCAAGTGCAATTTCGCGGTTGAGCTTTGCAGAAATTTCACCAAAAGTTACATCATTCCAAAAGCTGAAACTCATCTGCAATGCAAAATATTTTGAAATCAATATGCTGTGATACGGTTCCCATTTTTCAGGAAGATAATCCAAAGCAGAAAATTCGAATGACAAGTTATTTCTATGATTATCAATGAAATAATTAACTCCGTCGGAGTATGCCTCCAAAATCATTCGGGAATTATCATCCATTTGATTTACTGATTCCTTTGCTATACTTTTTATGTCCAAAGTCCTGATGAATTTATCAAAAGGGATAGCGTAAGAACCAACAATTTCTGATAATCTGCCTTCAGACTGTCTTCTTAGGATATCCATCTGCCAGAGTCTGTCAAGTGAATGAGTATATCCCTGAGCAAAAAACAAGTCATAATCATTATTGGCGATAATCTTTTTTATACCGTATTGATTTGTAAGTATTCTTATGTTACTTTTGATTTTTTCGGATTTGAATTTTTTATCAGATTCAATAATTGAACTTGTAGAAATATCAATGGCAAATAATATAATAGCAATTACTATGATTACAGCACTGATACCAAATGCGATTATTTTGTTTAGTAAGGTCATAGTAGATTATTTTTTTTGTACCAATCGATTGTTTTTTCAATGCCTTGCTCAGCAGAAATCAAATGCTTGAAATTAAAGTCTTTTTTTGCTTTATCAGCAGAAGCAGTCCAGTAATTTTGGATAAAATCTATACCTTTTTCATAATTGAATACAGGTGGCTTACCTCTCAAATTCCCTGCAATTTCAGATAATTTTGCAATAAATAAAATTAATAAATGCGGAAGTCTGATAAAAAGCACATGCTTCTTCTTGAGCTTCTCTTGCATAATGGTAATAATCTCTTTCCATGAGTAAAAATTATCAGAAGATAAATAATAAATTTGATTTATTGTATTATCAGATTGAGAAGCATCATATATGCCTCGTACTACATCATCAATATGAAGCAGGGAAATATATTTTTCATTAAATCCCATCAGAGTACCAATTCCAAACTTAACTGACTGAAATACGGGAAGTATGGCAAAATCACGCTCTCCATATATTGCAGGAGCACGCAATATCGTATATGGTATTTTAGCGGAAAATTTTAGAACTTCTTTTTCTCCGGCTAATTTACTTTTACCGTAAGAAGTAATTGGTTCCGGCCCGACATTTTCATTTAAAGGATTATCTATCGTAGGAGAAGGACCGCCGACTGTCTGACTGCTTAAATAAATAAATCTTTTCAAATCAGGTATATTCTCATACGCTGCATTTAACAAATTTTTTGTAGCATCTGCATTAGCATAATGAAATTCATCATAATTGCTGCCAAAAGTCCTTCCTGCTATGTGATAAATTATATCAAAATCTTTTATGGAGGCTTTTAATTCATCACTGTCATTCAAATC
>CAZIXJ010000365.1:0-3509 GCA_964542835.1 uncultured Hyphomicrobiales bacterium | reverse complement strand
CTGCCCGATCGCATGCCCCCAGTATTGATTCACTTGAAAAAGTAAAAGACCTTGTGTCTATTACTGTTACTCTGAATGAGAATAAATTACCTCACATAGAAAATATTTTTTCGAAATATATGACAAAAAAGCAATTAAAAGAACTGATGGGATATCTAAATAAATTATAATTTATTAATATTTTGGGTAAGTCGGAAATTTATGTTATTTTGAAATAATATTTTTCTGATTTATTAAATTTGAACGTATGAAGATATCGGATATAAAAACTTTACAGCATCCTGATATAAAGGTGATAAAATTTGCCAGAATTCAAGATGAACGAGGTTATTTTACTGAAACTTACAGAAAAAATGATTTATTAAGCAATACAAATCTTAAAGAATTAAGTAATATTGAATTTACTCAATTCAATGAAGCATATTCCAAAGCAGGCACTTTCAGAGGAATGCACTTTCAGTACGAACCTTATATGTCCAAACTCGTTAGGTGCATCAGAGGAAACCTGATTGATATGGTAATGGATATTAGAATCGGCTCTCCATATTTTGGGAAAATATTTCCATATGAGCTTAGTAACAAATATGATAATAATTATGATGAATGGATTTGGGTGCCTGAAGGCTTCGCTCATGGTACTTTACTCACTGAGCCAACAACCATAGAATATCTCTGCACGGGACATTACAGCCCGGATTGTCAGGTTTCTGTTTCTGTTAATTCTCCCGGTATTGTCTGGGAGAGTTCTGAATTATCATCCAAAGTACAGGATTTATTAAAATCAGATTTGTTTATAAGCGAAAAAGACAAAAATGCAATGCTGCTGTCTGATTGGGAAAGCAGCAAAACATCAAAAAAATATTTTATGTATGATAAATTTGCGACTAATATATGACCAAAGGTATAATACTTGCAGGGGGCAAGGGTTCGAGGCTTTATCCCCTTACAAAAGTTTTCAGTAAGCAGCTTCAGCCCGTTTATGATAAGCCAATGATTTATTATCCGCTTTCTACTCTTATGCTTGCCGGAATTAAGGATATTCTTATAATATCAACTCCCGAGGATACTCCCAATTTTGAGAAATTACTTGGAGACGGCAAAAGGCTGGGAATCAATCTGAGCTATAAAGTACAGCATAAGCCTGGAGGCTTGCCTGAGGCATTTATCGTTGGTGAAGATTTTATCGGTGATGACGAGGTTTTTCTTATTCTCGGCGATAATCTCTTTTATGGAAAAATGGATTTTCTGAGAAACGGTATCAAAAATAATGAAGGCGGGACAATCTTTGCCTACCGTGTGGACCAACCCGAAGAATATGGAGTAGTAGAATTTGATAAAGCAGGTAACGTTTTAAGCATTGAAGAAAAGCCCGAAAAACCCAAAAGTAATTTTGCTATACCCGGAATTTATATTTTTGATAAAAATGTTGTTGAATACTCAAAAAACTTAAAGCCGAGCAAAAGAGGCGAGCTTGAAATAACAGACCTGCACAAGAAATATATGAATGACAGCAATCTGAAAGTGGAAATGATAGGTAGAGGCGTAGCTTGGCTTGATACCGGTACACCTGAAAATCTCATAGAAGCCGGAGCTTTCATCCATGCAATTGAAAAAAGGCAGGGGCTGAAAGTGGGATGTCTCGAAGAAATTGCACTATTTAATAAATTTATTGATATTACTCAGTTCAGAAAAATTATCGAAGATTTGCCTGAATGTGAATATAAAGAGTATTGCAGGAAAATTGCAACTGAATATAAATGATTTTTATTTATTGATATGAAATACAATCTTAATAATTTGAATATAGCAAGAGTTTCTGCTGCTACACCTGCCTGCAGAGTGGCAGATGTTGATTTTAACATTGAACAAATGAAAATAGTATCTTTGCAGGCAAAAGAAGAGGGAAGTTCGGTTATCGTATTTCCAGAATTATCCGTAACGGGATATACCTGCGCAGATTTATTTTTTCAGGATGCATTATTATCTTCGGCACTTTCCGGATTGATTGAATTCAAGAATTTTACAAAAAGAGAAAACATCACAATTATTGCCGGAATTCCCGTAGAATCATCAGGCAAACTTTTTAATTCAGCGGCTGTAATTTCAAATGGGGAGATTTTGGGAATTGTACCAAAAACTTATTTATGCAATAATTCCGAATATTATGAAGAAAGATGGTTTTCTTCCGAACAGGACAGAATATCTGATGAGCTGATAATTGATAATGAGATTGTGCCTTTTGGTACGGATTTGCTTTTTCAATCTGCTGAAAATAATAATTTCAGATTTGGTATTGAAATATGTGAAGACTTGTGGGCTTTAAAACCGGTAAGTCTTGATTTGGCTGCTGCGGGTGCTTCGATGATTTTTAATTTGTCTGCCAGCAATGAATATCTCGGTAAATTAAGCTACAGAAGAAATATTGTGAAAATGCAATCTGGCAGATGTATTGCTGCATATGTTTATTCTTCTTCAGGTCCCGGAGAGTCTTCCACAGATACTGTTTTTTCAGGTCATTCAATGATTGCTGCTAATGGCAAAATATTATCCGAAACTAATAGATTTTCTTTTGAAAATAATTTAATTACAAAAGATATTGATATTGATGAACTGCTGAACGACAGACTTAAGAATAATTCCTATGGATTTTCATCAATAGTTCAGGATTACAGAATAATTGAATTTAATCAGAATATCTGTGAAACCGACAAATTATTGATTGATATTCCCCGCACTCCTTTTGTTCCCGATGAAAAATCAGATAAAGATGAAGTCTGTAATGAAATTGTAAATATTCAGACTACTGCCCTAATGAAAAGAATTAAGCATATTGGAATCAAAAATGTAGTGGTTGGCGTATCCGGTGGTTTGGATTCCACTCTCGCTCTGCTGATTTGCTATGAAGCATTTCTGAGACTCAATTACGATACAAGAGGAATAAAAGCTATTACAATGCCGGGGTTTGGTACTACTCAAAGAACAAATAAAAATGCAGAAAAACTCGCAAAACTACTTAATACGGATTTTCTGGAAATAAAGATCAATGATGCTGTCAATCAGCATTTCAAGGATATTAATCATAATCCTGAAGTGCAGGATGTAACTTATGAAAATTCGCAGGCACGGGAGAGAACGCAAATACTAATGGATTATGCCAATAAAGTAAACGGTATTGTAATAGGCACCGGTGATATGTCTGAACTTGCACTTGGCTGGGCTACATATAATGGCGACCAGATGTCTATGTATGGAGTAAATTCCGGAATACCAAAGACTTTAATCAGATACATTATTGAATGGTTCGCTGAAAATAATGATATGGAATTGCGGGAAGTGCTTTATGATATTACTGATACGCCTATTTCTCCGGAGCTTCTGCCTGCTGAAAAAGATGGGGCTATATCTCAAAAAACCGAGTCAAGCATTGGTCCGTATATTTTGAATGATTTCTTTTTGTATTATTTTTTGAGGCACAATTTCTCCCCTGAAAAGATTTTTTTATATGCTGC
>CAZIXJ010000364.1:0-3517 GCA_964542835.1 uncultured Hyphomicrobiales bacterium | reverse complement strand
TCTCTAAGCTGATTTATAAATATTCAATTTTTCTGTAACATTTTTATTACAAATGCGTAATTACTACTGATTCAAAAAAAATTTATCAAATATTTTCACGGTAAAACAAAAATGAGATCAGTAATTGGCAATTATTTTTGGGGTTTATTGGTATTGTTATTTTTGCCGGTAAACTCCTCATTAGTACAGGCGGGTCCGAACAGTGCGGCTTCCAACAATATCAATGGTTTTATAAGAGATGCATCAAACGGTGAGACTCTGATAGCAGCAACTGTTTATCTTGACGGCACAAAAATGGGCACATTTACAAACAAAAAAGGTTATTACAACCTTACAGATATTCCACCCGGCAATTATACTCTCAAAGTAACTAATGTGGGATACGAAGCATATGAAAAAGAAATTTCATTAAAAAACAATGAAAATCTCAGGTATGATATTGACTTACAGCCTGCAGACATTATGCAGGATAATATAACCGTTACTGCCAACAGAGATGTGGAAAGAAGAGAGATTACGGTTTCCAAAGTAAATATACCCGTAGAGCAGATAAAGGAAATAAGAATTGGCGGTGAATCTGATGTATTCAGGTCTATCCAGATGCTTCCCGGTGTGCTTACATCGTCGCAGGTTTCCAGCGGATTATTTATAAGAGGTGGTTCACCTGACCAGAATCTTGTATTGCTGGATGGTTCTACTGTTTATAATCCATCTCATTTATTTGGCTTTATTTCATCTTTTAATTCTGATGCAATTAAGGATGTTGATTTGATAAAAGGTGGTTATCCTGCTGAATATGGCAGCAGATTATCATCTGTAATCAATATCACTCAAAAAGACGGCAACAGAAATGAGTTCGAAGGACTTGCCAGTATTGGAGCAATTTCTTCCAAACTTTCTATGCAGGGACCTGTCGGTAAAGGCTCATGGTTTGTAGGTGGCAGAAGGTCATATTTTGATTTGATATTAAACGTAATACCGGAAGATGAAGAAAGCCCGTTTCCTGATTTTGGTTTTTATGATATAAATGCTAAAGTAACTCAAAATATTACTAAAAATGACCAGATATCAGCAAGTGGATTTCTAAGCAGGGATGATTTCTATATTGAAAATCCCGGTATTGATATTACTTTTTATCTTGGAAACAGAACGGGTGCTTTGGATTGGACTCATGTATTCCAGAGCGATTTATTTTTTGATTTGAATCTTACGGGCAGTTACTATTATAACGGATTCAGGCAAAGTCTTTCAGGATTTAATGTAAAAGCAGAAAACTCAATAAGAGATTATTCTCTGAAAGGTAAGCTGGAATGGTTTACTACAGATAACTTAACTTTAAAAACAGGTTTTGAAATAAATAATTTCCTTTTTAATTACGAGCAGAATTTTACCGGCGATGACTCTACTTCTTCCACCGGCACATCAGAAGGAGGAAGATTAAAACTGGAAGAAGGAGACTGGACTTATGCTACATATTTATCGGGAAACTATATTTTTAAGGAATTATGGTCTGTGCAGCCGGGCATTCGTATTAATTACTGGGACAATTCCGATAATCTGACTTTCGATCCAAGGCTTGCACTGAGATATCAAATTCAGAAAGATATTGCATTAAAGGCTTCATGGGGAATATATCATCAGTATCTGAGGCTTGCAGGCGATGAAAATGTAGCTCTTTTCGATACTTGGCTGCCAACTGATAATACAGTGGACCCGAGCAAGGCGATTCATTATATTCTAAGTCTTGAAAGTCAGATATTACGCGATTATGATTTTAATTTCGATGTATATTACAAAGAACTGACAAACATTAATGAAGTAAACCGCACCAGTCTTCAGGGCGAAACCGTGAGTGATATTTTCTACAATGGCAATGGTGAAGCATATGGATTTGAAGTATTCTTCCAGAAAAAATACGGAAAATTAGCAGGCTGGATTGGTTATGCATGGGGAAAAGTAAATGCAAAATTTGACAGTATTAATTACGGTAAAACTTTTAATCCAAAATATGACAGAAGACATGACTTCAAAGTAGTTTTAAAATATGAACTTACAGAAAAATGGAATATTGGAGGCTCGTTTACATTTCAATCAGGTCAGCCTTATACGGGAGCATCTTCAAAATTCAGGATAAATATGTCAGAAACTACTTACGGTCAAAATATCGCAGTTCAACTGGACAGATACGGTTTAAGACTTCCGCCTTCTCATCAGCTTAATCTGAACGCAACTTACAATACATCATTTTTCAAATTACCGGCAAAATTAATAATTGATATTTATAACGTCTATTCCAAAAGAGATATTTTATTCAGATATTACGAACTGGACGGCGAAGTAGCCGAAGTAAACGATGTAAGACTATTACCAATAATTCCTACAGTTTCTTTTGAAGTTAAATTTTAATCGGAGATAAAAAAAATGAAAATCAAAATATTAGTAATTATAATCAGTGCATTTTTAATGTTTTCCTGTGAAGACCCCGCTCCATTCGATTATAAAGAAGAGCATTACGTAGAAGCATATCTTACTGTTGGGGAGCCTGTAAATGATATCAGGCTTTTCAGGACATTGCCGCTTGATGAACCATATTCTCTTGAAAATTCAATCATCAAAGATGCTGATATTACAATTTATTCAGAAAATAATGAAGAACTGAATCTTGAATATAAAGATAATCCTTCTCCGGGCTATTATTATGAGCAGGATTATTCCGTAAAACCTGAAACTTTTTATTATCTTCGTATTGAAACTTCAGAAGGTAGTGTATATACTGATACTACAAGAACTCCCGCTGTTTTTGAATGGGAAAGAGAACCCGTTTCTTCATTGCATTATCCAAAAGATACTTTAAAACTATCTCAAGCTCCGGACTCTACTAAATTATACTGGACAAAATCCGGCAATGTTAATTTCTATATTGTAAATGTAAAATGTCTGGATACACTTGAATACGGCAAATATCTTAATCCGCCTACTGAAGAGAAAAACCGAAGAGTTTATCTGCCTTTCAATGATGTAAATGAACTTTACAGAGACCGTACCACACTTAATTTAATTGCCAATACCACTTCACCGGTAGTGTGGTTTGCATTCAGGTGGTTTGGTAATCACGAAATTACGATACAGGCACCAGATAACAATTATCTCAGATGGTATTTGCAATATCTTTCTTTTCAGGGCGATGTATATGACCCTAATTTAAATACAATATCAGGCGGAGCCTTTGGAGTTTTTGGCTCAGTCGCAGAAATTAAAACCAATGCATTTTTATATAAAAATCAGTAGTTGAAAAAAAATTACAGATGCCCTTCATTCTAAATATGCAGGGCATTTTTAATTTTTCTAATGTTTTATTATAATATCGAAAAATATTTGAATATATCTAATACCAGAAATGACAACAAGATTACAAGTATATTGCGGGTAAAACTAAGTTGCTTTTAAACATACAAGATAAAATATCTGATTCCCACTTGTGCCGATTTTATCGGTAAACACAGAGGATTTGCCTGTA
>CAZIXJ010000363.1:0-3523 GCA_964542835.1 uncultured Hyphomicrobiales bacterium | reverse complement strand
AAAATCATCTTGAAATTACAATCTTTTTATTCAAGAATTTGTCATCTTTCTGAAAAACTGCATAATAAGTTCCCGATTCATTTAATTCAATATTTATACTGTCATCTTTTAAATAAATTTCAGTTAGCTTTTTTCCAAGATTATTAAAAATATACAGCATTCCCCCAATATAATCATTATCATTCATTTGAATATTGATTTCACCTGAAGAAGGAACAGGAAAAACATCTATTCTCCCCTGGTCTTCACTATTTACACCTGTCGGCTCCGGAATTATTTCAATAATTCTATCGTCCTGTGCCTTTGGTGAACCTCTTCCGTCTCTGTTACTTGTTGCTATGAATAATCTTCCATCGGGAGAAATACACAAATCCCGTAATCGCCCGAATTCTCCGTTATAGAGATGTATCTCTTCGATTACTTCATCACCTTCGGAATTCAGTTTCATCTGAACTAGTCTGCTTGCTTTAAGAGTAGTCATCAGAAGAGAATTATTAAACTGTGGTATATAATCGTGATTATAATAATCAAGACCTGCAACAGCAAGCGTTGGTGTCCACGCTGCTATCGGCTCCTGAACATCATTTTCCTGACAGAACTCAAGTTCCTGCTGTTCATCACAGAAGCCCAATACATTTGGCCATCCGTAATTTTTTCCGGGACGCAAAATGTTTACTTCATCATCTGAGGCAGGACCATGGTCAGAAGAGTAAATCTTACCGTTTGCAAATACAAGCCCCTGAGAATTTCTTAAACCAAAAGAATAAATGTAGCTGCCCGGAATTGGGTTGTCTTCGGGAATGCTTCCATCAAGATTCATCCTTAAAAGATTACCGTTTAAATTAGTTGTATCCTGTGACAGATTTGCATCAGCGGCATCACCTGTTGTCATATACAGCTTCATATCTTCATCTATCCATAGCCTCGAACCATCATGGTTCCAAGCACCCTTAATATTGTCAATTATTACTTCGGGAGAATGAAGAGATTCTCCGTCATAAGTATATCTCACCGTCTTTACTACTGTAGTACCCGGATGATAAGTATAGGCAACGTAAACATAGGGGTTATTCTCAAAATCGGGATGCAATACCATACCCAGCATTCCTCTTTCTCCGTCTTCATAAACTTCTTCTTCACTGAGTAATTCTATTACTTCCCCAGTTTCGGGATTAGCCCGGCTAATTCTGCCGTATCTCTCGGTCATCCAAATGTGGTCGTCAGGTCCCCATAATATTTCCCAAGGAGTATCCAGATTTGTAATTACATCTTTTGTAGTAAGTTCCGTTTCAGCATTAACCTGATTTTGATTATTGCAGGCAGTCAGTAAAATCATTAATATAATTATAGCATATTTTTGCATATTTTTGCCCTGAAAATGTGAATATTTTAAAAGGTAAACGAAATAAATTGAAATTATTTAAAAAAAATCAAATCATTTCTTTGCTAACATATAGTATTTTATTAAATTTTAAAGATTATTTCTGACAAAAATGAAAATAGTTTTAAAAAATAAATTATAATATATGTTAAATTGATTTTGGTATAGTTATTATGAATTACAAAATACTAAACAGAACATTTGCAGGACTTGCTTTTTTGCTGGCAAGTGTTGTTTATTTAATGACTGTTCAGCCGAGTGTACCATTTTGGGATTGCGGTGAGTTTTCGTCTGCAGCAATATGGCAGCAGGTACCTCATCCGCCTGGTACTCCTTTATTTTTGCTCATCGGAAAAATGTTTCACCTGCTTATCCCTTTTGGTGATCAGGCATGGAGAGTAAATCTTGCTGCAGTATTTTCAAGTGCCGTTACAATTTTTCTTTTATATCTCATCGTTGTAAAAGTAATTGAAAATTTAGGAAATATAAAAAAATATGAGTCATTGGGTCAGGCACTTGCCGTATTCGGTTCAGCCTTTGTAGCTGCTGCTGCATATACATTCAGCGAAACTTTCTGGTTCAATGCTGTGGAATCAGAAGTTTATGCTACTTCATCATTTTTCGCTACTATTGTAATTTATCTTATAATGCTCTGGAATGAGAAAGCAGACGAACCTGGAAATGAGAGATATTTATTATTAATATTCTATGTAATCGGGCTTTCGATTGGTGTCCATCTTTTAGCAGTATTAACGGTATTTTCCATAGTAATGGTAGTTTACTTCAGAAAATACGAATTTGATATAAAATCATTTATACTGATGGGAGCGGCAGCAGTCGGTATTTTCTTTGTAATTTATCCGTTCATTGTAAAATATATTCCTGCTTTCCTTGCAGGACACAGTGCAGGAAAAAATGAAGCAAGAGAATATCCGATTGATGACAGTACTTTTCTTGTAATTGTTGCTTTTGCTGTAATTATTTTAGCCATTTACGGTATGTGGTATGCATGGAAACATCAAAAACCAATCCTGAACATCCTTTGTACTTCTTTTGTTTTCGTATTGCTTGGCTATACAACTTACACTCAAATCCTTCTTCGCTCCAATGCAAATCCTCCGATGAATGAAAATGAACCTAAAGACTTTTCATCTCTTTCAAGTTACATTGGTCGTGAGCAATACGGAAATGCTCCGTTCTTCCCGAGAAGATATCAGAGTGAAGGATATTTCGTTGATATGTACAACAAAAAGAATGAAAGAGGCGAATATGTTTATGGAAAATGGACTGCACCTAAAACTAAACCTGTTACCAGAAAAGACGGACAGAGGATATCAGTTGAAGACTGGGATAATACCGAAGTAAATATTATGGGTGAACTTACCTATATGTGGAAATACCAGATGAACCATATGTACTGGAGATATTTCGGCTGGAATTTCATCGGTAAGGCAAGTGATTTTCAGGATTTATCTGTTGTAGCTTATCCCGGTACAACTAAAAAAGATGTTCAGAATCTTAATTACGGTTCCGGATATGCTGACCACTTCCCGATTAAATTTTATGCACTACCGTTTATGTTTGGTTTGATTGGGCTTCTGTTTCATTTTTACAGAGACAGAAAAATGGCTTTTGTATATTTAATTTTATTCCTTCTCACCGGAGTATTGATGGCTCTTTCTCAAAATCAGCAGGAACCTCAGCCTCGAGAAAGAGATTACTTCTATGCTGTATCATTTATGATATGGGCTGTATGGATAGGACTTGGTACATACGGAATAATAGAATCAATAAATAAAACGAAATTCAAACAGGTAACCGTAGCTCTTGTATTATTGGTTTCGATGATATTAGTACCGGTAAATATGGCTGTGGGCGGTTGGTTTACAAGCAGCCGTGCCGGCAACTTCATACCGTTTGATTATTCATATAATATTCTGCAAAGTACAGAAAAAGATGCAATACTTTTCACAAATGGTGATAATGACACATTCCCTGTATGGTATCTTCAGGATGTAGAAGGTGTAAGAAGAGATGTAAGAGTTGTAAATCTTTCACTCGGTAATACACTTTGGTATGTGCATCAGCTCAAACACAGAGAGCCTTGGGGCGCCAAGAAAATCCCGCTCACATTCCCGGATG
>CAZIXJ010000362.1:0-3524 GCA_964542835.1 uncultured Hyphomicrobiales bacterium | reverse complement strand
ATGACCCTACAGTCAGGCAATTACTTGAAAATCCTAATACTGAAGAATTAAAATCAATAATCGGGAATTATAAATATGTTTTTATTGATGAAGCACAAAGGATTTCAAATATTGGAATTAGTTCCAAAATTATCAATGACAGGTTTGATGATGTGCAGCTGTTTTTGAGCGGTTCTTCGTCTTTCGATTTGTCAGAAAATATAAATGAAGCTTTAACCGGCAGAAAATGGGAATACCGGCTCTATCCGATAAGCTGGAATGAATTTGAAATGCATAACGGATTATTAAAATCAAAACAGCAATTGTCAAAAAGATTAGTTTACGGCTTTTACCCCGATATAATTAATAATCCCGGTGATGAAAAGGAACTTTTGAAGAATTTAACAGACAGTTACCTTTACAGAGACATTATTGCATTGTCTGATATAAGAAAACCTGAAATTTTGGAAAAACTCGTAAGAGCTATTGCTTTCCAGATTGGAAACGAGGTCAGCTATACTGAACTTTCAAGGCTGCTGAATATTGATAAAAATACTGTAATGAAATATATCAGTATTCTCGAAAAAGGTTATGTTATTTTTAAATTAAATTCTTTTTCCAAAAATCTTAGAAATGAAATAAAATCGAACAGGAAAATTTACTTTTTTGATAATGGCATCAGGAATATGATTACAGGAGATTTTACTCCTTTTGAGCAGAGAAGTGATAAAGGTCATTTGTGGGAAAACTTTCTGATTTCAGAAAGAGTAAAAAGGAATGAATACAAAAAGTTTTTTGCAAACTCTTATTTCTGGAGAAATAAACAGCAGCAGGAAGTTGATTACGTGGAGGAGATTGACGGAAATGTATTCGGATTTGAATTTAAATGGAAGCAAAACAGAAAAGTAAAAATCCCTAAGTCTTTTACATCTAATTATAATGCTTCTACTCAAATTATTGATAATAATAATTTCAGGGATTTTGTAATTTAACCATATTTTAGAATTTCTGACCTTTCCATTTTACTTTTCCTGTAAATAATGTAAATGGAACTATAAGTTCCATTATCATAAAGAAGATAATTGATGGTATCGCATAAATCCTTGTGTTTTTTAATCTTAATTTTTTTAGTGAGCTTTCAATTAAAAGAAAATCTGAAATAATCCTGACAGATAAAAATATTATAAGCCATAGCCAATTATTTGAAAAAATTGTTGCAAATATGGAAATCCAGATGAGAATAGATGAAATTACAAAATACACCGCTTTCCAGCCAAGCGCAGTTCCGCCAACAGCCCAGCGTTTTTTTTGTTTAAGATATTCTGAAATACCGGTTACCGGCAGTGTAGTTACTGTAGTTGCCTTATCGCAATGATAATGCACATTCCCGCCTGAATTAAATACGGCTTTTTCAAGTGCAAGGTCTTCAGTTACTGAAAAATCGATATTTGAATATCCTCCGATTTCTTCATATTTGTTTCTTTTTATTGTGAGGTTGTTTCCGTAGCATCCGAGAGGAGTATTATGCCCGACTCCGGCACTTGCCATTGTATGCATATATATCCATTCATTTGCCTGAATTTTGTCAAAGAGTCTGTTGCCGGAAATTAATGTAAAAGATGGCATCAAATCAAGATTGCCTGCTTCCATTGTGAATGCTGTTTTCTTTATCCATTCAGGATTTACAATACAGTCGGCATCGGTCATCATCAGATATTTCCCTTTTGCTTCATCAATTCCAGCCTGCAATGCACCGGGTTTGCCTTTCAGATTGCGTTCGGAATTATCCTGCTTTACATTTACCGGCTTAATATTTGGAAATCTTTTGGCAAATTCCATGATTATTTTTTCCGTATTATCAGAACTTCTGTCATTTACGGCAATTATTTCATATTTATCCTTAGGATAATCAGACTTTACAAGGCTTTCAAGACAATTTGCAATATTATTTTCTTCATTTCGGGAAGGTACTATTACTGATACTAAAGGATATTCTTTAATATCATTACAAAAATTCCTCGACTTTTCCTTTTTTGCACCCGTCCACATAAATATAAACCTAGCAAGAAAGATAATCAATGCTGCCAAAAAGAAATAAATCATAAAATTCCAAAATTTGTAAATAATTTAAAACAAAAATATTAAATCATATTTAAAAACGTTAGTAAAAAATTGTTTAATATCTGTTAATTTGGAAATTTTTTATATATGGCAAAGAAAAATGTAAATCTTTTGTCAGGTCCGATAGATTCATCCTTGAGAAAATTCGCAGTTCCTCTTGCCTTTAGTTTTTTGATACATATCGTTTATTCCTGGGTAGATATGTATTATGTAAGTTTGCTTGGTGTAGATCAGATGACTGCTATGGGAATAAGCGAGCGCATCTGGTTTTTCACTTTTGCAATAGGCAGTGGTTTCGCAATAGGCAGCAGCGTAATTATATCCCGACGCATCGGTGAGGGCAATCAGGAAGAAGCTGATAAGACTGCTACCCAATCTTTAGTATTTATGTTTTTGTTTGCCTTGTTAATTGCTGTATTATTCTGGATTTCTCTGCCCTATATACTTAATATGATTGGAATAGAGGAAAAAACCTCAGAATATGCAGTAATATTTTTTTCAGGTCTAATACTCGGAATACCATTTAATTTTTTAATATTTCAGATAAATGCGATAATCCGCTCTACCGGGGATTCATTTTTCCCTATGGTAATATTGATTTCTGCAAATATAGTAAATGCAATTCTTACTCCTCTTATGATGTTTGGTATCGGTCCGTTTCCTGAAATGGGAATATTCGGAGCGGGGCTTGCAACGGCACATGCCCAGCTTTTCGGAGCCGGATTTGGATTCTTTCTTTTGATAAAGGGTAAGGCTCCCGTTACAATAACATTGAAAAATTTCAGATTGAAATTCAGTGTAGCCTGGAAAATATTTAAAATCGGTGTACCGGCTTCGCTTCAGTTAATAGCCGTAAGTATTAACGGTATCGGAATAGCTGCAATAGCAAATTTATACGGGATGGAAGTCCTTACTACATACATAATCGGTTTGAGGGTAGATTTGCTTGTTTCAATGCCGATATTTGCAGTAGGAGCTGCAATGGAAATTATTTCAGGTCAGAATCTCGGGGCTATTCAGATACGCAGAATATTCTTATATCACAAATCAGCCCTTAAGCAGTTATTAATATTAATGGTAATTTCATCTTCACTTGTTTTTATTTTTGGAGGTAGTTTCGCAAAAGTATTTACGGATGAAGTAAAAATCATTAATGAAGTGGAAAATTATCTTAGGATTGTTGCTTTTCATTATATTCCGTTTGCCGTCGGTATTGTTACTTTGAGAGTAATAAGCGGTGCAGGTGCTTATTTCAGATCTTTATTTATTGTTATAATTGTACTTGTATTTATTCAGCTTCCTCTTGCATATTTTTTGTCAGAGTATTTTGATTCGCATTTGGGTATCTGGGCGGGAATTTTTGTCAGTTCATTGATATTTGCCGTAATAAGCACTGTGGAACTGCGAAGGAAGAAATGGTTAAG
>CAZIXJ010000361.1:0-3544 GCA_964542835.1 uncultured Hyphomicrobiales bacterium | reverse complement strand
ATTATTCGGAGATTCAGGTAAAACTGTTAAGATAACAATACCACATTTAGCAGGATTACAAGATGATGGAACTTCAGACTTAGTTATTGCAAGAGTTGCAGATGCAGCAGGAAATGCTACTACTGAGTTCTCAACTGCTGTAGCAATAACTGAAGAAGAAAGTCCAACAGTTTCTACTGTTGAACAGACTGACAGTAACAAAGTGAAGGCTACTTTCAACACAATACTTTCATCACTTAGTGCAGATGCATTCACAACTACTGTATCAAGTCAGGTATATGCGATTTCAGGACTTGAGTTTACTACAGAAGAAGTTAATGATACAGATGTTAGTGTAGCTACTATAACACTAAGCGGTAACTCAGTTGACGCATCAGCTAATGCTCAAAATGGATATAAGACTGATACAAGTCTTACGATTTCACAGTTAAACTTTGTAGCTGATGAAGCTGAATCTGAAACAGGTATGAAGAATAGTGCTGCTACATTATCATCAATTGATGATGCTAGAAAACCTGAAGTTGTTGCAGATTCAGAAGTATTTACAAATACTACTGACAGCACAATTAAGTTAACATTCTCTGAAGACCTTGCTTGAACTGCTAGTTATATAGCATTTGATCTAGTAGTTAAAGATGGCGACGGTGAACAGTTAACTGCTATAAATGATTACACAACTGCAGAGGACACTGCTGGTGTTGTAACAATTACAATTAAAGGTGTTGCAAATGTTGATGATTACACTGTAGCATCAGTTGATAGTCCAACATATATTAAGGATGCAGATGGAAATAAAGCAGAAGCATTTGATTCAATTTCAAAGCCTGAATAATTAATTTTTTAAAAAGAAGAGATGGGTTTCCATCTCTTCTTTTTTGTTATATAATAATGGCATATTAAGACGTGTTAAACTAAAAAGCAATATAATTATTTTTTACTATTATACGAAAAATACTTTTCAGCAATTTTTGATAATTTTACAAAAGGCAGCCCCATCAATAGATAAATCCCTGCAATAATTATTCCGGTTCCAATATAATCAAAATATGTTGAACTAATCTGCCCATACAATTTCGTCAATTCCGTAAGTGCAATAACGGACACAAGCGAGGAATCTTTCAAAAGTGAAATAAAATCATTCGTTACAGGTGGTATCACTATCCTTACCGCCTGAGGAATAATTATAAATCTTAAAGCATCTCTTCTTCTAAGACCAAGAGATAAAGCCGCTTCCATCTGACCTTTAGGTACTGCAAAAAGGCCGCTTCTATACACTTCAGCTTCATATGCCGAATAATTAATACCAAGTGCAGTAATTGCAGCAATAAAAGGGGGGAGTGTAACGCCAATCTGAGGCAGTGCGTAAAAAATAAACAGTAACTGTATCAAAAGAGGCGTACCTCTTACTATTTCGATGTAAATTATGGCAATATTTCTAAATGGAAAAGGAGCATAAATTCTTACAAGAGCTATCAGCATACCCCCGAGAGTAGCCAGTATCATAGCAAGCACGCTTAGCTTCAGCGTCATCCATGCAGCATCTCCAAATCTCGGTAAAAATCCGATGTACCGCTTGATATAATCAGAAAAAGTAAGCTCCGTTATTTGAAAGGCAATAAATCTATCATACTCCACCGGCTCTGTATCTGATTCAGAAATATCGCCGGTATATTCAGCCATTTTATGATTCCACATATTCCATCTTTCAAGTATCCCGCGTAATTTACCGTTATCAATAATTTCTTTCAGAGCATAATTTATTTTAGATAAAAGTGAATCATTCCCTTTCTTAATGCAAATACCATATACTACTTCTCCAGCACCTTCTCCCGTGAGTTTAAGTCCCGGATTCCATCCTGCATAATAAATTGCCACAGGCTCATCAATAAGCACTGCATCCAGCCTGCCCATTTTCAAATCTTCAAAAGAGTTTACTTCGCTGTCATAGCCGCTTACTTTTATGCCTTCTTCAGCGTTTAAAATCCTCTCGGCAAGAGAGGCACTTAAAGTACCTGCTTTTTTCCCTTTCAAATCGGAAAGCGAAGAAATTGATTCCTCATCATTACGAACTACAAGCTGCTCAAAAGTAATATAATACGGAATAGAAAAATATACTTCGTTTTTTCGGTCTTCAGTAATTTCAAGTCCGTTAATTGCAATATCATAATTATTTCTGTCAAGTCCCGGTATCAAGCCTCCCCATTGATTCTGCACAAACTTCGGCTCCATATCCAGCACCTTACTGATTTCATTTACTATATCTACTTCAAAGCCAATTAATCTAGAAGGTACTTTCGGGTCCTGAAATACGTATGGCGCTCCGCTTTCCGCATCAGCAGCCCATTTTAATTTCTCAGCATTTGTGCTGAAAACACCTAAAAGCAATATAAGTATAAATATTTTCACATTTTTTCCCGTTATAGTACCTGTAAATATTTTTTTGTTTCTTCATTTTTCGGGTTATTAAAGATAACATCCGGTGTATCATATTCTATGATTTTACCATTCTGCATATAAATAACTTTGTCAGATGAACTTTTTGCAAAATTTACTGCGTGAGTAATAAGTATCTGAGTGATTTGGTCTTTTTTCAGTTCATTCATAATAGATAGTATTTCAAGTGCCAGTCCGGGGTCGAGTGCAGAAGTAGGTTCATCATATAGCATTATTTTAGGGTTCATAGCCAGAGACCTTGCGATAGCTGCCCTTTGAGACTGCCCGCCGGAAAGTTCGTGGGGATACCTGTCTTTGAACGAGTTCATACCTACTTTGTCAAGTATCCGGAAAGCCTGCTCTTCTGCTGCTTCTTTACTCATTTTATTTACTATTACGGGTGCTAAAGTCATATTTTCCAATACTGTCTTGTTTGGAAAAAGATTTAGATTCTGAAACAGAAATCCTGTAGTTAGTCTTATTTTTTTAATCTTCTTTCTCAGTTGCCAGTCAGACAAATCAGACCAGTCGAAATTACCAGATATCTGCTTAATACTTTTTTTGATTTTTCTGTGCAGATTTACAAATTCAGAATTGCTGATTTCAGTATCATCTACTTTTAAATTACCGCAATCAGGATATTCTATCATAGCAATTGTACGTAAAAGAGTAGTCTTGCCACAGCCCGAACTCCCTATCACTGAAATCATTTTTCCCTGCTCTATCTCAAGATTTATTTCTTTAAGAGCCACCTGCTGATTAAAACTTTTATTCAAGTCTGAAACAGAAATAATTTCTTTCAAATTAAAACTCAACTTATACTTATTAAAAATAACAAGTTATGAAAAAACTGTTAATAATGGAAATATTAAATTGTATTTTATAAATTATTATTACTCCTGTTGAACTTAATATTATTTTAATCCCGTGAAAAACAATAATAGATGTTAAATATGGCAAATAGATTATGCAATTATTTAATAGGAATTCTAAAAGAATGTTTCTTTATTAGAAAATTTTCTGTTAGTGCTGGATTTATACTAATTTGCATTTAAGCAATCAAGAGAAAACATCTGATTCCCACCTGTGCCGATTTTATCGGTAAACTCCG
>CAZIXJ010000360.1:0-3551 GCA_964542835.1 uncultured Hyphomicrobiales bacterium | reverse complement strand
CCGATGAAATCTGGACGGTTGCATTATTTCTCAACCATCGGGTTCACCCGATGGGTAGGCTTCCCGATAATTCACTACCCTCAAAGGCGATGCAGTTCCACTTTGAAAGTAATTTCAAAACAAGTTTATGCCAATTATAAAAAAAATCCGAAATTTATAAAAATCCCGGATTTTTGATTAAATAAAAAGATTAATTTCTATTCCACTGTAAATGTACAGGTATATTCTTTGGTAATATCGGGATTGTCCTCAAGATAGAAAATATACTTGATTTCACTTGTACCTGCATTTGGTATGCCACCGCCTAATGTATGGTTATAATGCCCGGAAAAAGTCTGCGGTTCGGTAATGCCGTTGGCAGGAATTATGAGGGGACCGGGTGCGGTAAAATCCTGATCAGTATAAGCATAGCAAATATCGGTACAAAGTGCCAACATATGCCCGTCCACAAGAGAGATAACTTCCATTCTTGCTTTCACCTTAATTTCTTCATTTGTATTATTTTTTACCTGACAATATGAAAGTAGTTCCTCCTGAGATAATACGCTGCCTGAAACTTCTGTATCAGGGTCAACCAGTTCAAAAACAGGTGGCTTTACTTCAAATTTAAGGTTATATGAAGCATCGCTTTCATCTTTACCACTCTCGATAAATTCAACTTTTAATTCTGTTGTACCTTGAATTGGCATTTCAGATTCATCTTTATAATTCAAAGACAGAGTAATATAACCTTTCTGAATAGAAGTATTTGCAGGAATTTTCAGTAAAGCACCAAATTGATAATTCCCTGTATTTTCTGTTTCTTCGGTAATACAATTCTCTCCTACACAAAAATTATAACTGTGGCCTTGTGCAAAACTGATTATTTCAATGTTTATAATTACTTCAATTTCTTCATCGCTGTCATTTTTTATTACAGGTGATGTAATCAGTTCCTGATAGTTGTCAGTATATGCAGTAAGCAATGTATCATGGGAAACAAGAGATATTTTAGGTGTATCTGAAGGGTCGCTGCCGTTATCATCACCGCAGCTTACAAAAAACAAAAAAGACAAAACAAATGATAAAATTATCAGATTTTTCATTATAAATCGCTCCTAAATAATAATTATTCAAAATAAATTTGTTATATTACGTAAATATAAACAATTTTTTTTGAAAAAAAGTTACAAATGAGGGAAAAATATGAAAAAAATTATTTTTGTAAGTTTAACAGTAATATTAAGCATAAGTGTATTTTTCTATGCCGAATCTTCCGTAAATAAGATTCCATCAGTGAATGTGAAAGACCTTAAAGGAAAAACGATAGATACAAAAACATTCCAAAATGACGACAAACCCATAATTCTTAATTTCTGGGCTACATGGTGCCATCCATGCATTACAGAGCTTAATAATATTAACGAGGTATATGCCGACTGGCAGGAAGAAACAGGCGTAAAAATAATTGCAGTTTCTATTGATGATTCCAGAAACAGTCGTAAAGTAGCTCCGTTCGTAAAAGGCAGAGGCTGGGATTACGAATTTTATCTTGATGCTAATGGAGACCTGAAGCGTGCTATGAACGTAAATAATCCTCCTCATACTTTCCTTCTGAATGGAGACGGAGAGGTAGTATATGAGCATAACGGATATGCCACCGGCGATGAAGAAATACTTTATGAAAAAGTAAAGAAGCTGGTTAAATAAATTATGCCTTCTATTACCGAAGATAAGAAAAAAAGTAATATCGTCCGAATTATTGGTTTTGTAAAGCCATATTTCGGACTTTTATTTTTAGCATTTTTTCTTAATATTATTTTTTCTTTTCTTAATGCTCTTTCCGTAGCACTTATCAAACCAGTGTTTCAGATTTTGTTCGGGAGCGATGCACCGGCAGAAACTCCCGCTGATATTCCGGCAGGAGATTTTCTCAGTAATCTCAAAGAGCAGTTTTATACCGGATTTATGAATCTTATATCAGTGGATGGAAGTATAAACGGTACTTTGCTCAGATTCAGCATATTTATTATTTCGCTGTTTATACTGAAAAATTTATTCAAGTATTTTGCTGTAATTGCTTCTGCCAAACTCGAAGAAGGAGTAGTGAAATCAATAAGAGATAAGATATTCAATCATCTTCTCGGTCTTTCGGTAGATTTTTTCTCCCGCCAGCGACAAGGCAATCTTATGTCAATTATTACAAATGACGTAACGACAGTTAATCAGACTACCGTTTTGTCATCAACCATACTAATACGAGAAAGCACTCAGGTAATAATATTTCTGCTGGTGCTTCTTGCTACATCGGCTCAGCTTACATTGATAGCATTCAGCACTTCTATAGCAAGTCTGATACTAATCAAATATGCCAATAAATTCCTTCGGAGATATGCAGGCAGGATGCAAACCGCAATGGCAGACTATACTACTACTATGCAGGAAACCATTGGTGGCATAAAAATCGTGAAAGCATACAATGCTATGTTTGTAGAGAAAAGCAGATTTGAAGAAAACTCAACAAGGTATTTGCGCTCTGCCGTAAAAAATAAAAAAGTAATTACGATGATTCCGGCTTTTAATGAAGTATTTGCTATTATTGCCCTTTGTATCGTTCTTTTTGTAGGTGGCGTAAAAGTATTGAACGGAGAAATGACTCCCGATGATTTGATGCTGTTTTTATTTACTTTATTTGCAATTATGGCACCCATAAGAGCAGTAATTAATAATATCGCAAAATACCAGAGAGGATTTGTAGCAGCCGAAAGAATTTTCACAATTCTTGATGAATCTCCAAAAGTAAAAACCGGTTTTGAAAGAATACATAATTTTAATAATTCAATAGATATGCAAAATCTGAGATTTGCTTATAATGAAAAAAATGTAATAGACGATGTAAATTTAAGTATTAAAAAGCATAAAAAAGTAGCCCTCGTAGGACCAAGCGGTAGCGGAAAATCTACTATTCTTGATTTATTAATCAGATTTTATGACCCAAATGAAGGTACTATTAAAATAGACGGGAAAGATATAAAAACCCTGAACATCAATGATTACAGGGGCATATTCGGAATAGTTTCTCAGGAGACTGTACTTTTCAATGATACAATAGCAAATAACATTCGCTACGGACTGGAAAATGTATCTGAAGATAAGATAATTGAGGCAGCAAAGCAGGCAAATGCTTATAATTTTATTATTAATATGACTGATGGGTTTGATACATACGTTGGAGACAGAGGAGCCTCTCTTTCCGGCGGTGAAAGACAGAGGATAGCAATAGCACGTGCTTTGCTCAGAAACCCTGAAATTCTCGTATTTGATGAAGCAACTTCAGCACTGGATGCAGAATCTGAAAAAGTAGTTCAGGAAACCATAGACAGAAATCTTCAGAATAAAACCGCTATAATTGTGGCGCACAGACTGGCTACAATTATTAATTGCGACGAAATCCACGTATTTGAAAACGGAAAAATCATTGAAAGCGGAAACCACAAAGAACTCATCAAAAAAGACGGATTATACAAAAAGCTCTACGATATTCAGTTTGCAGATAATATTTGATATTATTA
>CAZIXJ010000359.1:0-3584 GCA_964542835.1 uncultured Hyphomicrobiales bacterium | reverse complement strand
TTAAAAGTAGTTCTCAAGCGTGAGCTAATTATGAAAAAAGTTTAGGTTATTAGGTCCTAATTCGCCCAAAAAAGCCCCATTGCTTAAGAATTTGGGGCTTTTTTTTGTAGGGTAGTTTATGTTATAATGTGATTATTGGTGGTTTGTGGTCGGGGATTTATTGTTGGTTTTTTAAAAATTCTTTGCCTTTTTCAGTAAGAATACCAATTTTTGAGCCATCCACTAATGTTTTTATTTCTTTAACATATCCATTCTGAACTAATCTTTTTAAAGTCCAATTGTTTATCCATTTTATCGTTTTAATTTTAAAAAAGTAGCAGAAAGAATGTTTGAGCACCAATTCATAGGCGACTGTTTATCAAATAATATTAAGTAAAAATAATCCCACGTAATTTTATATTCTGAGGGACTATAGTTTTTAGGTTAAAATGATTAGAACATACTCACTATTCCGAGCTGTGTATTCTGCCCATACTGGAGCGATGCCATCTGGTTATCATCATAATATATATTGCAGTCTATCGCTATACCGAATATTTTCCAAATTTTGATGCTGAATTGATTTTCAAATTTTACCGCCCATTTGTCCGGTTCATCAAATGTGGTGAATAAATCCACTGAATTACGGTAGCTTATCTTTTCGCTCAACTGAAGCATCATATCATTTTTTAATGAAATACCTGATTCGGTCTTATATCTTTCTATCAAATCTTTTGTTTTGTAGTCATCTGTCAGTTGATAGTGCATATCAGCCCTTATTTGCTGGAATGATAGCCCTATGGAAGTATTAATCATATTTCGTTCTTTTCTGTATGAGTAGGCAAAACCCATAGATTCCCTTATGGTAACAGGGTCCCAGAATTTTGCCGTACGCATAAATCTTTCTTCCAACTGCCTGTATGATACCACCGGCTGAGTAGTGGTATTTACAGATACATAAGGGTCCATTCGCCAGCCCAGAGGATAGCTGAGCATAAGCTGACCGTAAATATTATTGGCAGTGGGATAGAGAAAACTCTCTTTGCTGTCATTAAAATCTTCCATTAAGTAGCCGAGCATAAATCGAAACTCAATATCCACTTTCAATGTATCAATATGGAAATAGCTTCTGTGGTCAACAGATGTATTGAACTGCAAATTCCTCTTTTCTCCCTGCCTCCAGTCTTCTGATATGCTCTGCGAACCTGTTATATTCAGCCTCGTATAGCCGAAGCAATCGGCAGAAGTAATTAGCAATATGATGAGGAGGAGTGGCATAGGGTTATTTGCTTAATAATTGTTTTATTTTTTCGACTTCCATATTTTTAAAATCATTAAAATATTTCTCTTCAACTGTTTGATTGTCTATTTGCAAAGCATTTTCATCTATTTCCAATGCTTTTTTATAGATTATATTATTGCCTTCATCTAAAACCACTGTATAAGGTAATGCAATTTTGGAATATTCATTATCAAATGAATTAATAAAATCAATTACATGCTTATATTTAATAAATTCATCCAAATCGTTCATATTTTCAAATTTATTTTCAATAATATAAGAATCTGCATAAATTTGATTGTTATATAGAAACTTCTCAATTAGATCAATTTGCCCATTTGTATGCATATCCGCAGATATTAGCATTGTCTGATAAGTATCATCAGGTTTCGGTATTAGTTTTTTAATATCATTAATACCTAAGGATGTAGTAGGACACCATGAACCCCAAATATGAATTAATTTTTTATTCCCGGATTTCAAAAAGCTTCTCATTTTTGCAGGTGATATTGCTTTAAGTTTATATTTTTCCGGAATAAGCGTAGTATCATCTAAATAGTTAATCGTTACCTGACTTGGAAAAACTATACTTTCTTTTTCAGAAGCATTATCAATCTCCTCATACTCAAAATTTTTAAAAGCAATATCGCAATCAAAACATTTACTTTTCATTTTTTCCAAAAATTCAATATTTAATACTGATTTTGAAATGTATTCTTTTTTGGCATATTTGATTTTATTATTTTGTAAAATTACCGTGTAAGGAAAATGAATCGAATCAATTTCGGTTTTATTAATAATATTATTTACAAAAGATTTAGCTTTATCTAAGCTTTTTACTTCACTTATTACTCCAGGTAATGTATTAAAATTCCTGTAAATGATATAAGACTTATGAAAAAAGTCATTATAATACAAAAATTTATTAAGCACTTTTATTTGAGCCTTTGTAGATACATCGGTAGAGATTAGAATAAAATTGTATGTATTTGCATCAACTATTTCTTTCCATAAATATACATCCGGTTCATTCTCTTTATAAGTGCTCCAAAAATATATTAATGTCGGTTTTTCATTATCAATGAGTGTTTGCAACTTTCTAACATTAATATATTCAATTTTTGTAAGGCTGTCAGCAATATCCGGTTTATTTTCATATGGTGTCATAATATCTGTAATAGTCGCTACAGATTCAATCATTTGTGAATGTAACTTAAATTCATTCTGAAAATCATTATTATCATCATTACAAGCACATATCATACTCATTGATAAAAACATTAATAAAAGCAATAAATACTTTACTATTAACTTATTGAATAATAAATTTGTCTTATAAGTATTCATATCATACCTCATATATTTTAAAATGTTTGCCCAATATATTTCAATCGGGCAAACTTTAAATTAATTACAAACAACTATTCACAAATAGCATAACCAATAAAACCATTATATTGTGAAGAATATACAACCGTTTGTGCCGGAATTATAATTCCATGCTGAAACGAACCTTGCAAAATCTGGATAATTTCAGGATCACCTGGCGAATAAGTATGTTCGTTGATATCCATTGGATCACCATCAACAGAGTTCCAATTTTGATCAACTTCCTTTAATATTATTGGAAAAGAATTAACAGGAAAAGTTGTTGCTGTAATTCCTTCCGCAACAGAAGTTGTTAATTCATTTTCACTAGGAATTTTTACAATAATTCTACAAGTATTACCATGCCCACCTAAACATAGATACAAATGGTCAGCTTCCCATATTACTTTAATATCAACTGTTACGTTAGACTGATGGCAAATAGCAGCTTCAGCTGTTTTATTTGTAAATGTTGCTGCTAAAAAAACAAGACTTACTATCATCATCATTAAGTTTTTCATATGAAAACTCCTAAAAAATATTTTCTAAAATTATTTATTATATAAAATATCACATTTGGACATACGTATAGTATATCCAAGCCTGCGGTCAATGCTATTCGCGTAGCAAAGTAGGCGTGGACTGATGGGAGGCTCTCATTAGTCCTTTTTTTTAGTCATTCTGAAGGAGTGAAACGACTGAAGAATCTTTTATTTCACAATAGTAAAATGGATACTTCGCTTCGCTCAGTATGACAGTATGTTGTTCACTGGTGGCATTTTGGCGCCCTCCGTATTATTTTAAAACAATCGAACTATATTATTTTATTTGCCGTAAAGCAATTAAATTGTCTAATTCCGGTTTTCCGTGAGAATCTATTTGAGCTTGTATAAAGTAGAGAATAATAGCAATAGAGCAGATTTGGAGAGAAATATCCTGCAATAATTTTCTTCAT
>CAZIXJ010000358.1:0-3588 GCA_964542835.1 uncultured Hyphomicrobiales bacterium | reverse complement strand
CGTTCTAAAATACAGGAAGAATCAATGTATTACGAATATATGAAGCAGAGCGGTGAAATGCCCGTAATCGGAGTAAATACATTCCTGAACAAAGATGCCGAAAGCCCATATGACACAATGGAAATAACACGTACACCTGAAGAAACAAAGCAGGCAAGGCTCGACGAAGTAAATGCCTTCAAAGCAAAAAACAAAGACAAAGTAGAAGAAGCCCTCAACCGACTTCGCAAAGTAGCCCTCCAAAAAGGCAACATATTCGAAGAACTCCTCCACACCGTAGAACACGCTACAATGGGACAAATCACCAAAGTGCTTTATGAAATCGGCGGTAAATACAGGAGAGGGATGTAATAATACAATTCAATTCAAGATGTGCCACATCTTTGAGATGTGGCACATCTGATTGAAACATCGGATGGCTATGTATTTAGTTTCACCTGCATCCCAAACTCCGATTTGGGATGCAATACATTATACTACAATTTCACAAATTTCTCTACTCTATCACCTACCCTCACAAAATACATACCTTTTGGGAGATGAGAAATATCTATTCTTTGTGTAGAGACGACCCGGTGAGTCGTCTGAGATGCCACAGATGTAGATTTCCAAACAACTGCTCCAAGCACATCATATATCTCAATCTCTCCGTTTGAGACAAGGGGGCATCCCCCCTTGCTATCTCTGTGGCTGCCGAAAGAAATTTCAATATAATCCGATGCGGGATTGGGGTGAATTGTAAAATTACTTTCTGATGTGTAGTTTGTTTCAACAGAAGTAGGTACCAACTCAATTTCTGCTAAAAATAAGCCCTTTAAACTTGTGCAGTATATTACATATTTTCCTTCTGTATTCTTTATCATTTTATAAACCATGTAATTATTGTTTTCCACATCAGGATTATAATGTTTCCATCTGAAATCTTTTACAATTTCCCCATCAGTATCAATCTCTAATATTACTATTTTTGTATTTATATTATTCTCGTCAACTTCCACCCCATTTTCAAATCCATAAACAAAAAATGTTTCATCCGTTTCATTGTATGTATTACCCCATACAACTATTTCGTCTTCTAAAGCAATCTCTCTTGTCCATATTTCATTGAAATTTTTATCAATTTTTATTATTGTAAAATAAAAATCTTTTGAAGTATTATAAGCATTATTTGCCAGATAATAACCGTCATTGCTTTCGATTATCCTCATATTCCAGCCGTTATTCTTCTTTGTCTGAGGATATGCAAACGACTGTAATAATACACCGGATTCTGAAAATTCACTAAAAACGAAATGGCTTGCATTTGTATCTGAATGTACCGTCATATAGTGATTGTTCTTATTAATATAAAAACTGCGTGGTAAAAAATATGATACCGGCATTGCAATTCCGGCAGTATCCAAATCGATTTTGCTCGTTAAGTTCATGTCAAAATCTGTTTTTATCACGGACAATGTATCATAATTACTTGAGTTTTTCAGGTAAAATACTTCATTTTCCGTATAAAAAGGCAAATCCTGTACATTATCGTTATATACTATTATTGAATCTAATTTCTCATCCAACACTTCACCATTATTATCAATTGTTGTTACATATCGGTAGCCTTTGAAATTCATACGATATACGGTAATTATTTTGAGATTATTACCATTCTTTACAATATTTTCAAATCTTCTGCGGGATTTAAAAGGATTATCAAGTGATATCTTCCAGTTTAAATTGCCTGATTTATCAACTGAATGTAGATTTAATTCTGATTGATTACTTTCGGAAAAATAATAATCTCCGTCTATCTCTACTAAGTTATTAAACTGAGCTGTACCTGAAATTTTTGCATCTTCGTAAAGCCAGTTAATCTTTGGTGATTGTGATATTAAAATTCCGTATGTGATAAATAGATTTATGATAATAAATTTTAACATTTCATTACCTCTCTATTATTATTTTTTCTGAATAAATCATATTATTGCGCTCGAAAATTTGTACAAAATAAATCCCAATAGGAACTTCTCTTAATGAAGTTTTTGTTAGATTGCTCTCTAATTCATATTTCTTTATTGTTTCGCCTGTAAGTGATACTATTTTACAGATATACTGATTGCTTTTAAGGTTTTCTACAGAGTTTACAGTCAATTCATCTGATGTCGGGTTTGGATAAACTTGAAAACCTTTCATTTTATACTCACTTACTGAAGTTGTATTTAATGATATTTTCACCAATGTACCATCAGATGATAAAACTATGTATTCATCATTACCGGTTTTTTTTATTGATATGATTTTATCATGCTCACCATTATTGAATTCCCATTGATATTTGCCGGTAATCTCACCATCTGAATTAAAGGTCATTATACCAAACGGTACTTTACCGTCGTGAGTATCATAATTATCATTCCAATAACTACCTACTACAAAATCATTAAAATATTTATCAGTAGCGATGTATAGTTTTTGAGCTAAATAAAAATCATCAATTAATTCATAATCCCATACTTTATATGATAATAAATTAAAATTTGTGTCAAGAGTAAAAAAAACAGGTTGTGAATCTGAAGAATCTGTCGTTTGTACTGCACCATAACAATAAATCATATTTTCTTTGTAGCCGAATATCTGTCTATGATTAAAACCATAATATCCCGGTATTTTTACTTTCTTTTGTACCAGAACGTTTAATTGTTTATCTGCTTTGCAAAATACTGAATATTGCCTGTTTTTTCTATCGGGTCCGATTATTGGCATAATTAATCTGTTGTTTGTAAATTCAGATAAATAAAATGGTTGAGAAATTTTATAATCCAACTGGTTACGGTCTAAATGCAAAGTATCTATTAAAACAAGATTTTCATCAATTAAGTCGTAATATATATAGTAATACGGAATGTTATTAGAATCTGTTTTTATCGTCATTACCGGAAAATAAAGTGTGTCATTGAAAACATAACTAAAATCGGAATTGTTGTACCCATTAATGTCATTAGTATCTTTTGGGAAATGACCTATTAACTCCCCGTCTTTTGATACTTTAACTGACCTCATGGTACCTCCACCAAAACCACTTCTTAGTTCTTCAATATAAAAATGATAGTAATCGTCATTAATTACAAAATTTTCAATAGAAGTACCATAAGACTTTTCATCTTTTAAAATATGCTCGCTATCATCTATTTTATAATGTGAATTAACATTCCCATCGAAATCCATTTTCACTAAACCCAATATTTTGGAATTATCAGAATGATAAGCCAAAAACAAAGTATCATCCTGAATTTCCATTTCATATATAATACCGTCATCAATAAACGAACTTCTATGCTTGAGCCAAAGTATATCAGGTTTATCATATTCTGCATTCATATATCCAAATGCTAAAATAAATATAGTTAAAATAATTTTCATTTGTTACCTCAGAATATTCATAAAAAAGCCGGCGTGCATAAAGCCTACCGGCATATTAATTTTAATTTTTAATAAATTTCTTCACATTTCCACCAAACTTTACAAAATAAATACCACGAGGCAGGTGCGAAATATCAATCCGTCCTGTTGTAGAGACGACCCGGTGGGTCGTCTGTGAAGCCA
>CAZIXJ010000357.1:0-3589 GCA_964542835.1 uncultured Hyphomicrobiales bacterium | reverse complement strand
ATTAACTAATTGAAAATTATGAAAGATAAATATAAAAATATCGTATCAAAAATTAAATCAACAAGAAAACAGGAATTATTTTATCAATTTCTGAACGGCTTAATTATTACTGCTGGTATTTCGGCATCAATATTTCTGATATTCACACTTGCAGAATTAATACTGAATTTTGATATTACAGGCAGAACTTCGATGTTCTACTTGTTTGTAATTTCAGCATTATTCTTGTTTGCATTTTTTTCATTTAATCCACTACTTCGACTGATTGGATTAATTAAAGATGAAAAACTTGAAATTACTGCACTTAGAATTGGAAGTTATTATCCTGATATTAAAGACAAACTAAGTAATGCTTTGCAGTTATATCCGCTTATTGCAGATACAAGAGGCAATTCTCCGGATTTGACGAGAGCGGCATTCAATACTATTTCTTCTGAAGCTGAAAATTATAATTTCAAGAAAATAATTGAAACCAACAGAGTAAAAAAGAATTTTCTGAAAAGTATCGTTCCCATATTACTTTTACTAATTCTGTTCATCACTTTGCCGGGTTCTTTCGGTAATGCAGCATACAGATTAGTGAATTTCCGGACTTCTTTTGTCCCTCCGGCTCCTTTTTCAATTGAATTACAGAACAAATATATTGAAATAATCAGAGGCGAAGATGCAGAAATAATAATTAATTCTGAAGGAACTCCTCCTGAATCCATTGAATTGCATATAAAAGAAGGCAAACAAACTGAATTTGACGTAATCAAGCTCAAATTAGATTCAGGCAGATATTTCTATAATATTCCATCTGCAAAAAATTCACTTGAGTTTTTTGGAAAAGCTAATTGGGTTGGAAGTGCAATTACTACTGAAACAGGAAGAGTAGAAGTAATTGAATTACCTATTATAAAAAGTATTAGCGGCAAACTGAATTATCCTTCTTATACAGGATTGCCACCCAGAAAATTTTCAGAAAGAGATGGAGACCTGAGTGCTCTGAAAGGCTCTGATGTGAAACTCGAAATATCTACAAATAAACCGATTAATAAGGCTTATCTGATTTATAATTCTGAAGAACAGTTAGTAAAAGATGACAGCACAACTGTAATCAGCAAAACTGATACGCTGAATTTTAGCATTGATAATAAAATTGAACAAAATGCAACTGTAAATTTCAGAATAAAAAATTCCGGATCGTATTATGTTATGATAGAAGATGAAGATGGAAAATTAAATCAAAACCCCATAGAATACGGTATTCTTGCACTCACTGATAATTATCCATCTATTTCATTAAATACACCAATGAGCAATACCGAACTGGACAGAGATGCGCTTCTGCCTATGAATATTGAAATAAATGATGATTATGGTTTTTCAGGATTAAAACTTTATTACAAACTGATAGAATCAAAATATGTAACTCCCGATAAAGAATATAATTCAGTAGAAATTGAGTTCCCCGATAATAAATTATCTGCAAACATTTACCATATTTGGAATCTTAATGAAATTGATATTACCCCTGAAGATAAATATGAGTTTTATCTTGAAGTAGCTGATAATGATATAATTAGCGGACCAAAAACTGCAAAAACGAAAAAACTTACTGTTCGGTTACCTTCACTCGAGGAAATTTTATCTTCCACTGATTCAAAACAAAATGAAATTGAAAATGAATTAAAAGAAATGCTTACTGAAGCTGATGAATTAAATAAAGATATTGCTGAGTTCAACAGAGAGATGACAAAAAAAGATAAAAATGAAAAACTCAATTGGGAAGAAAAAAAGAAAGCAGAAGAAATAATGAAAAAGCAGGAGGAAATGAGAGATAAATTCGATGAAATGAGAGAAGAGCTGCAGGAAACTTCCGAGCAATTACAAAAAAACAATGCAATTTCTGAGGAAACATTACGAAAATATCAGGAATTGCAACGACTTATGCAGGAAGTAAATTCACCTGAATTGCAACGTATGAATCAAAAAATGCAGGATGCCATGGATAATATGTCTCCGCAGGAAATGCAAAAAGCTATGGAAGAATTTCAGTTTAATGAGGAGCAATTTCAGAAAAGTATAGAAAGAACGAAAAAAATTCTTCAACGTATGAAGGCAGAACAAAAAATTGATGCTCTGAAAAAACTCGCCGATGAAATGGTAAAAGAGCAGGAAAATATTATGGAAGAAACCGAAAGTCTTAATAATAATGACAAAGAACAATCTGAAAACATTAAAAATAAACAGAATGACCTCTCTGAAAAAGTTGATTTTCTTGATAATGAAATGAATGAGCTGGAAAATCTGATGAATGAAATCGGAGATGACACCCTTCCTATGGAGCAGCTTCAGAAATCTGAAGAAGCTCTGAATAAAGAGCAAACACAATCTGAAATGCAGAATGCAAATCAAAAAATGAACTCTGACAAGCAAGAGGCGCAGCAATCTCAGGAAAATGCCAAAAGCAATCTTCAGGAATTTGCCGAACAAATGCAACAACTAAAAGACCAGATGGAGCAGATGAGTTCTCAGCAGGCTATTAGCCAAATGCAAAAATCCATCAATGATCTGCTAAAACTATCTCAGGACCAGGAAAATATCAAAAATCAATCTGCAAATACCGGATATAATTCCACAAAAATTCCTGAAATTGCGAGAGAGCAAACCGGCTTATCTGAAAACCTGAATAATGTAGCAAAAGAAATGTCCGACTTATCTGAAAAATCATTTGCCGTTACTCCTGAAATGGGGCAGGAAATTACAAATGCCATGAAAAAAATGAATGAAGCAATGGCTCAAATGCAGGACAGAAGGATGAACAACGCATCAAAAGCCCAGTCAGGAGCTATGGAAAGCCTTAATAATGCAATATCACAAATGCAGAGTATGCTTGCCGCTATGCAGGAACAGGGAAACGGTACATGTCCAAATCCCGGCGGACAGGGACAGGGGCAGGGACAAGGTCAGGGACAAAGCGGAATGAGCTTTTCGCAACAAATGCAACAAATGGCAGCACAGCAGCAAATGATGAATCAGGCTATGCAGCAGATGTCCGGCAGCGGTCAGTCCGGCGGGATGTCGCAGGAAGAAAGAGCAGAAATGGGAAGACTTTCTGAAAAACAGGGGAGAGCAAAGCAATCTTTGGAAGAGCTTGCCGAACAGGAAGAGCAGTTTGCTGACGGTGATAAAGAAAGTGCAAAGGAACTAAAAGATATTGCCAAAGAAATGGAAGAAGTAATACGAGATATTAACTCTAATAATGTAACATCTGAAACTTTAGAAAAACAAGAGAGAATATTATCAAGGTTACTTGATGCAACAAAATCAGTGCATGAAAGAGACTTCCAAAAAGAGAGAGAATCAAAAGAAGGCAAGAGGTTTGACGTTAAAAGTCCTGAATACATTGATTTTGAAAATGAAAAACTAAAACAGGCTCTGAATGAACTTCTTAATCATAATAAACTTCAGTATTCCAAAGATTATGAAATACTTATAAAAAATTATTTTAATTTAATTCAGGAAAATCAGAAAAAGACATTAGAATAATTATTATATTTGCAACTTTATATGATTTACATAGCTTGTATAATAATATTTTAAT
>CAZIXJ010000356.1:0-3598 GCA_964542835.1 uncultured Hyphomicrobiales bacterium | reverse complement strand
TTATAAGCTATGTATTACAATTATTAATTGGGGGTTCATTTTTACTTTTTGAGTATGTTAAGAATCCTGAATTTTTTTTAAATTATACAAAATTCAAAGAGAATAAGTAATAAAAATATTATGATGCTTTTTTGTATTAATAAAAAAGACGATTTCATAAGTTATTCAAAATATAAGTATTATCATACTAGTCTTATGTAGACTGTTATCTTTTGGAATATTGTATGTGTTATCTGATACAAGTAATTACATATAAAATCGCTCTTTAATATAATAATAACTTTGAGTTATTTTTTTTTAAAGATTAGTATTTTAAAACAGATAGATTAATATCGTGAAAATTGAACCGAATAATCTGCATCATCTTACTTTACCCGGTGGAGGTAAATACAAAGTTTCAGGCTTGGAGGAGGCGTATGACTTTTGCAGGAAGATTGCCCTTAGCCACTATGAAAATTTTCCTGTAGGTTCAATTTTTATTCCGAAAAAATACAGAAAATATTTTTTTTCGGTTTACGCATTTTCAAGAATTGCCGATGATATTTCAGATGAAATTGTTCATTCAGAAAAAAAACTGAAACTCGAACTTCTTGATAATTTAGATTCAATGATTGAATCAGACAATATTACGGGCAATCCAGTATTGATGGCGTTGAAGGATACAATGAAAGAGAGGAATATTCCGCCCGAACCTTTGCATAATCTAATTACTGCATTTAAAATGGATTCTGATTTCGTGCATCCTCAAGACTTCGATGAAATACTGAATTACTGCATATATTCGGCAAATCCGGTAGGAGAAATAGTATTAAGAATTTTCGGTTTGTATAATGAAACTACAGCCCGGCAGTCTGATAATATTTGCACGGGATTGCAGCATGCAAACTTTTGGCAGGATATTTCTGTGGATTCGGGGAAAAACAGAATTTATATTCCAAAAAATATATTAAATAAGTATGCAATTTCGTCTCAAGATATTATTAATAAAAAAAATAGTGTTAATTTTGCATTATGTTTAAAAGAAATTTATGATTATACAGATAAATTTTTTATATTGGGAGACGGAATTACAGACAATTTGAAATATTTTCGGCTGAAGCTGGAAATATCTGCTGTAATGGAAGGAGGCAAAGCGATAATGACGAAAGTCAGGGATAAGGGAATAGATATTATCAGAGAGAGACCAAAGCTTGAGAGAAAGGATTTTGTGCTGATATTAATGAGAGCTTTTAAAAATATATTTTAATACTTATGGAACAAATTACTCAATATCAGTTAGCGGACTATGAAAAAGTAGAACCGCCTCAGGTAGAGAAATCAAATTTCTACTATTCTTTCTCATTTCTGCCCAAAGAAGAGAGGAATGCCATCAGTTCCGTTTATGCTTTTTGCAGCTATATTGATGATATCGTGGACAGCACTCCCAATAACAGCCAGAAGACAATTTTACGAAAAATGAAAAGGCTCGACTGGTGGGAAAATGAACTTGATAAAATTTACGATGATAATATCAGGCATCCTGTACTATCTCCGTTTTCATCACTGGTGAACAGATTTCATATCCCAAAACAGTATTTTCAGATTTTAATTGACGGAGTAAGAAAAGACCTCGTAAATTACAGATATGATACATTTACCGAACTAAAGGAATACTTATACAGTGTAGCAAGTGTAGTTGGTTTGATTAGTATTGAAATTTTCGGATATAAGCACGAACAAACAAAAAATTACGCTGTAAATCTTGGATATGCGTTGCAATTAACAAATATTATCCGTGATATAAAATTTGATAAACAGCGGGGCTATATTTATATTCCCCGTGAAGATTTAGAACGCTTCAAATACAGCGAAAGCGATATTATCAATGAGGTTTACAACGATAAATTTATTGATTTGATGATGTTCGAAACATCAAGAGCAAGAGAATATTATCATATTGCAAGAAAATCACTCAGACCCGACGAAAAAACAACCATAATTGCAGCAGAAATTATGGATGCAATATATTACAGATTACTTGATAAAATTGAACTTAACGATTATAATATTTACGAGAAAAAAATCAGGGTTTCTACATTACACAAAGTACTTTTAACTTTTAAGCACTGGTTATCAATTAAAATGTTTATTAATCGTTTTCAGAAAAGTTCTTAGAGTTTTTTATTAACGGGAATTTATTAAATGGAAACTATTACAGATATTAAATTTAACGAAGAAGAATTAAATAAAATTGAAGAAATCAAATCCAGGTACCCTGAAAAAAAAGCAGCAATAATGCCCGTATTGTGGATGGCGCAAAAAAAATGGGGATGGCTCAGCAATGATGTGATGAAATATGTAGGAGATTTGCTTGATTTGTCTTATGCCCACGTAAAAGGAGTAGCTTCTTTTTATACAATGTATTTCAAAAAGCCAATGGGTACGCATCATATTCAGGTATGCACTAATGTATCCTGTATGCTCAGAGGCGGAAAAGAAATCTATGCTCACTTAAAAGAGAAACTGAACATAGGGCACAATGAAAGAACTGAAGACGGTTTGTACTCACTGGAAGAAGTAGAGTGCCTCGGTGCTTGCGGAGGAGCTCCGATGATTGCAATAAATGAAGACTACTACGAAAATATTGACATTAGTAAAGTAGATGAATTAATAGATTCAAAAAAATAAAATTATGCTTCCAATATTCAGACAAATAAAAATATTCTCGAAGTCAGTAATATTTACTGTAAGCATTTTTTATATATTGAATTTCATTTTCGACGGAATTATAAATCAGTATTTTGCTTTAAATCCCGCAAAGTTAATACAGGATTTTGAATACTGGAGATTATTTACATTTCCATTTGCTTTCAGTTCCAGAGAAGCCTTGTTTTTATTTCTTGCCACTTTCTTTTTTATATCCGAAAATCTGGAAGATATTTTAAGACAGACACTGTATCCTCTGTTGCTTATGCTTTTAACCGTTCTGCAGGGGATTATTATGACTTTGTTGTTCTGGAGAAACGATGTAAATATAGCCGGTATGGAAGGTCTCAGTTTTTTTGTAATTGTATTTTTCCTTGTACTTAACCCAAAATCAAAAATTCAGATTATGGATTTCAAAGCAATTCCTTCCGTTCTTTTTGCTCTTGGTATTGTTTTTATCTGGTCTTTAGCTAAAATTTATAATATGTTTACTGCCGGTTTTTCAAATGTAGATATTTCTATGGCACTTGCTGCATTTGGTATTATTTCTGCAATGATGACAAGCCTTCAAATAAAAATAACTCAAAAAAACAGAGAAAAAAGACTTCTGAAAGCTACTGAAGAATTAAAAATACCAAAAGCCGAAGAGCTCTCTTATGCTCTTTTTTCAGGTAAAAATCAAAGAAAATATGAATCTGAAGACGCTTTTGAAGAATTGGGTGATGAATTTGAGCCGTCTCTTCTATCAGATAATCCCGATGAGAATGAAGAAACTCTTAACGCAATTCTCGATAAAATTAATTCTGATGGTAAAGAATCATTACAGCAGTCTGAAATTAAATTTCTGGAAGAATACTCTCATAAGATATAACCACTAAATAGAGTTTTATTAAAAAGTCCGTTTTGCAAATTG
>CAZIXJ010000355.1:0-3599 GCA_964542835.1 uncultured Hyphomicrobiales bacterium | reverse complement strand
TATTGATAATTTATGACCTGCTCTAATACTATTTCTGTATGTAAGCACTTTATCAAACACTCTTATTCTTACCGGTACTTTTACTTCTTTTACAATTTTATTTTCGTCTCTGAAAATTAAAAAAATATGCGTAAAACCCCTTAATTTTTCATTATGTTCTATGGAAGCGGTAATATTTTCATCATTAAATTTAAAATCTTTAATATCGCTCATCAGCAGAATGCGAGAATCAGACGGAATTTCAGATTCTATATAAGAAATTACTGCTTTTTCCAGCCTTTCCCCTGAAAATGATGAATTTGCCGATGCAGCGTAAGCTGTCAGCAATAAAAATATTACGATATGTTTAATAAAATTTTTCATTATCTCTTTAGATTTACAGATGTTGCCAAAATATCATCCGCAGTGGTTACTGCTTTTGAATTTAATTCGTATGCTCTCTGAGCAGTAATCATATTTACCATTTCTTCTACAATATCTACGTTTGAAGTTTCCAGATGTGCCTGCATCAGTTCACCTGTGTTGTTCATCCCGGGTTGCTCATAAAGAGCCTGACCTGAAGCAGGGGTTTCTACAAGCATATTATCACCTACGGCTCTTAACCCATTAGGATTTACAAATCTGGCAAGTTCTATCTGTCCGAGAGTTTCCACTTCCGTAGAGCCTTCTGTTAATATTCCGATTACTCCGTCCCGGGTAATCTGAAGTTCTACGGTATCATCCGGTACTGTTACATTAGGAAAAAGCCTGTTTCCCTGAGAAGTAACTATCTCCCCTTCCCTGTTAAGCTGAAAGGAACCGTCTCTAGTGAAAGCATATGAGTTATCAGGTTTCTGTACTACAAAAAATCCCTCGCCATTTATTGAAATGTCAAGTGGATTATTTGTAGCCTGTACATCGCCCTGAGTATAACTTCTCGTAGTTGCGGTAAGTTCAGTACCTGAACCTATCTGAACCTCATTCAGCGGTTCTACTCCCGTCCTTGCGATATTGCCGGCAGGACGAAGAGTTTCGTATAATAAATCCTGAAATTCGGGTCTTACTTTTTTAAATCCCGTAGTATTTATATTGGCAAGATTATTTGAAATAATCTCTACATATTTCTGCTGGGCAGTAAGCCCCGTAGATGCCGTTCTTAAAGTCTTATCCATAGTTCATCCTGAATTTACAGATTAATAATATCTTCCAAGTGCAATGCTGTTTTCCAGAGTACCGTCATTGGTCTGCACTACTTTGCTTCCTGCTTCGAATGCTCTCTGGAGTTCAATCATTTCCACCATCTCGGACACAATATTGATATTGGAGCCTTCCAGCCATCCCTGCCTTACGCTCACTTCATTCGGTTCGAGATGATTTATTACCGCATTATAAGTTGGAACAAACTGAGCATCGGAAATCCTTTGAAGAGTTTGATAGTCATCTGCATCAGCAATGAGGAGTTTTCCTATTTCGAAATCATTAACGAATACTTCTCCTGATTGCGCCACTCTTACATCAACTGCTTTTTTATCGGCAGTTTCCAAAGAGTCTGCAAAAAATTCACCATCTACCTTCAAAGGACCTCCTTCACCCATAAGTTTTTTGCCGTCCCTGGCTATTAGCGAACCGTCCTTAGCTAATGAAAAACTGCCTGACCGCGTGAGGAATTCCTTTCCTTCTTCATCCTGAAGCACGAAAAATCCTTTTTCGTCAATCGCCAAATCAAGCGGATTGCCTGTTTTTTGGAGGTCACCCTGCGAAAAATCATAAAATGAACCGATTGGCGGGTCATTCTGCTCTACATCGCCGGGAGTATTGTAAAAATTGGCACGGGCATCAATGAGATTCCTTTCAAATGCAACAGCTCTTTTATAGCCTGATGTGTTAGCATTAGCCATATTATTGGAAGTTACTTCCAGCTTGGTAAGCTGATTCTGCATTCCGAGTGCTGCCGTGTAAATTTCCCTTAACATAAGCCCTTACCTCAATTATACAAATACGCCTGCTGAGAAACTCTGTACATCCTTGCAAGAATTTCTGCAACTGCCGGATAAAGCTCTTCTGTAACCTGTTTTGTGGATTCAAGTCTGGCAAGATGTTTCATAAGCTCAATATCCCTGTTCAGTTCAATATTGCTTTCCTTAGCTATTTTGAGAACTGCTCTTGAAAGTTTGCCAAAACCTGTGATTCGTACATCCTGTATCGAATTCTGAGCTTTTATCATCAAATCCAAAGCCCTTTTGATATCATCCTTACTTGTAGTTACATTAAGTAAATTATCCATTCTTTTGTCTCCTAAAAACATTAACTGACTTTATATGCTCAAGAGATGTGCCATAAGTAAAAATTGTAGAATGGTATTAGGTGATTAATGCTTGATAATATAGTATTTATGAGGTTTTTTATTTATTTATACAGATTTGTATCGATTTTAAAAATCTAATTATCAGTAAAATATTAACCAATAAAATGATAAAATTTATTACTATGGTTAATAATATTATTATTTTAATAATTGATAAAAATAAACGATCAATCCTGAAACTAAAATTCCGAGTATTTTTTTTATCTTGAACTGATTTCATTCTGATTTATAACTCTACCGAATCCAACCAGCCTTTTTTTATAATAATCAGAATTAATACTTTGTTTTATAACCCCATAACTGCTTGAGCTGTGAATCATAGTATTATTTCCGATATAAATACCAACGTGATTAATAACTGATGAGTTTTTAAAAAAAACCAGGTCGCCCGGAAGTGCATTTAATCGGGTGATTTTTTTGCTATGTGAATACTGATCTCTTGAGACACGCGGAAGTGAAATGCCGGCTTCAGAATATACCGAACTAACAAATCCTGAGCAATCAACACATTTTTTTGTTTCCCCGCCCCAGCAATATGATGTACCAAGCCATTTTTCCGCAATTCTTACAATATCATTTCTTAATTCATTACCTTTTTTGAAAGTATTTTGAGTAACGTTATTACCGGTAATAGTTTTAGAATCGGTATATCCCGAAAATCTTACAACGGACTGACATCCACTAAATAAAATTGTGGATATGAAAATCAGAAACAATATTTTATTTCTGAAAAACATATTTAACTTTTTTGATTACTAATATCTGACTTCAGTCTTTGTTTAAAGCTATGACTGATTATTTGTTTTCTGAAATCTGCTGATGATATGAAATAAAAACATATGAACAGCAAAAATATGATACCAATAAATGCAGCTTTTAACAATTCAGTTTCCATAATATCTCCCAATGAAAAATTAACAGAAAATAAAATGCAAATATTATGCCATTGAACAAACATTAAATAATTTCTTTGTTTATGAATACGTTAATTTTTGCGGGAAGTTTCTAAAAAGCTGAATAATTCCGGAGAAAATCTAATGAATTGAATTATTTATTAATATCTTTATGATTTAATTAATCTCAATTAATCTTTTTATTTCTTTTAAATTCAAAACTGTAATTTCACTAATTAATGAAGTATGCAGACCTTTATCAAGCATATTTTTTGCAATTTCGATTTCTTTTTCTTTTCGTCCCTCTTCTTTTCCTTCCTCTCTGGAAGTATCCAGTGAGTTTTTCAAATCACGGTAGTATT
>CAZIXJ010000354.1:1142-3599 GCA_964542835.1 uncultured Hyphomicrobiales bacterium | reverse complement strand
ACTAAACCTAATATTTTTATTAGTTTTGTATTGTAATGAAAATTAAAGGTAACATAAAACGAATTTTAAATCTTTACACTGTGATATTGCTCTATATTTCAGTGGCGGGATTTCTGTATAATTTTTGCGCAAACGGACATTTCCATACTGATGAAAACGGATTCCTTGTTTATCATTTTCATCCTACAGAAAAAAGTGAAAGCGATGAATCCAATCCGCATCATCACAGTAATCTTGAATTTACCACAATTCACAATTATAACCATGTAAATATTTTCGTTGCAGCAGGAATTAGCATAGCTGTAAATTCCTGCGATTCAATTATTGAAGAATTATCATTTCGAAATCAATTTTACATTTCCAAACATCTCTTTTCTTACAAATCATTAAGAGCTCCACCTGAATTATCATAATATCAGACAAGTTTGAATTTATGATTTTTCAGTTATTTTATAATGGAGTAATTTATGTATAAAAATATAATTATGGCATTATTTGTCATATCATCATTATCTATATTTGCAAAGAATCTTCACATCAGCGGAAGAGTAACGGATGAAAACGGAAATGCCGTACCGGGTGCAACCGTAAGAATAGAGAACACTGTGCTTGGAACATACGCAGGAAATAACGGTAATTTCAAGATAAATAAAATCCCTCGGGAAGAAGTAAAACTGCTTATTACATCAATCGGATACAAGGCATACAGAAAAACTATCAATCTAAAAGAAAGTATGCATCTGGATATAATTATGGAGGAATCTCCAGTAATGACTGAACCTGTGGTGGTTACGGGAACTAAGAATGAACAGATATATGAAAACTCGCCCGTAAAAATTTCTGTGCTTTCAGATAAAGTATTCAGCTCTACTTCTTCGCTTAATATTCAGGAAGGACTGAATTTTCAGCCGGGACTGAGAATTGATAATACCTGTCAGAATTGCGGAGTAAGCCAGATAAGAATCAACGGCATGGAAGGACAGTATTCACAGGTGCTGATAGACGGAAAAGCAATATTTTCATCTCTTAATTCCGTTTACGGACTTGAGCAGCTTCCTGCTGAAATGATTGACAGAGTGGAAATTATAAGAGGCGGAGGCTCTTCTCTTTACGGTGGCAATGCAATTGCAGGAGTAGTAAACGTCATTACAAGGGACCCTTATGAAAATGCACTCTCTGCTAAGATTAACCAGTCTTATACAGGCATGGAATCTTTTAATAACAATGTAAACCTTTCAGGCTCACTTGTAAATGACAGACAGGATTTGGGGGCATTCGTATTTGCAGTAAATCAGATAAGAGATGCATATGATGCTAATTCAGACGGATTCAGCGAAATTGCAAATCTTGATATGTCTGCAGTGGGCGGCAGATTTTTCTATAAACCTAATCATATGAGCAGATTTGGACTCGAATATCACTACATTACCGATGAAAGAAGAGGCGGAAATAATTTTCATCTTCCTCTGCACGAATCTGATATTACAGAATACGCTCAGCATAATATACATTCTGCCCAACTTAACTTTGAGCATTTTTTCAATTCCAATCACAAAATCTCACTTTATACATCTGCCCAAAATACTTTGAGAAATACATTTTACGGCACTAAAGACACTCCAGAAGCATACGGAGAAACAAAAAACTATTCATTTGCAACGGGTGCACAATACTCATATGTAGCAGAAAACTTTCTTGGTAATCACGTTTTCACTGCGGGAGCAGAATATAATTCAGATCAGATAGAAGATATTGCTATAGCTTACGAAAGAAATCTGAATCAGGACGTGCATCAGGCAGGATTTTACGTGCAGGATGACTGGGGACTGACTGACAGATTTAATCTCGTTTACGGAGCAAGATTCGACAATCACAATATGATTGATGACCTTATAATTAGTCCGAGAATGAATATGATGTATAAATTAAATGAACACATATCGTTAAGAGGTAATGTATCTACTGGTTTCAGGGCGCCACAGGCATTTGATGAGGATTTGCACATTGCAACTGTAGGCGGAGATTTGCAGTTAATACAGCTTGGAGATAATCTTACTGAAGAAAAATCATTTAGTTACGGATTCTCTATTGATAATAATTTTGAATTATATGACAAATTGATTTCTCTTTCCACTGAGTTTTTTCATACTGATTTGAAAGATGCATTTATTCTGGAAGAAGGTGGAAAAGATGCAAACGGAAATCAGATTTTAGTAAAAAGAAACGGGCAGGAAGCATTTGTGCAGGGAATTACTTTTGAATCTCAGATTTCATTTAGTTATACAGATTATTTCAAAGCCGGCATTACTTATCAGAAAAGTGAATATTCCGAACCCGTAGTTTGGTCAGACGGAGGAGATGGCTCTGAAAGTCAGTCATCAAAGCAGATACTTAAAACTCCTGATTTGTACGGATATTTCAATGCGGGATTTAAAGTGATGAAAAATCTCAATATGT
>CAZIXJ010000354.1:0-1132 GCA_964542835.1 uncultured Hyphomicrobiales bacterium | reverse complement strand
CAGCGGTCAGGTAATAGAAGTAGATATTATGAAGCATACTGATACATTCTTTGAATTAAACAGCAAACTTTCCTATTTCTTTGATTACTCTACTGACTTCACATTATCTCTGGGAATGCATAACATACTAAATCAGTTTCAGAATGATTTTGATATAGGTATGAATCGCGATGCAGGATATATATACGGTCCGCTAAAACCAAGAACGGCATACATCGAAATCACTATAAACAGATAACATAATTCAATACATCCGGTGGCTTGCGGGTCATCGGATGCTTAAAATATTTCTTAGTTTCACGATTTGAGAGATTTACAGTGTATTTTCATCAATATATCAATACTACTTAGAATATTTTTTCTGCTGTGGGGCTTCCAGAAAATATCAATATTTGTTTTGTCAGAATTTTCATTAACATTTTCTGCTATTTCTTCTGCTTTTGTTACTAATTTTGCATAATCATTCTTAAAGAGTTCGCTCATCCATTCATAGCCGTACAATTTAGCAATAAACGTTTCGAGATTAAATCCTAACCCTTCAATAATTGCAGTGGAATAAACCCCGACCTGGGCATCCGCTATGCTGAAATAATAATACAAGTCTTTTGAATTTTCATCAGTTACGGAAATAGTTTTATTATTCCTTAATTTAATATAATGCCCGGAATTATCATTGTATTCAATGGGATGCAGTTTATAGATAATTTTATAAGTACTGCTTTCAAGTATATTAGCCAGTGCCAGTGCAATTTCAGACAATCCTTCCGCTATAGTCGGCTGAGAGATAAATAATATCGTATATTTATCGGATTTCTCAGATTTAATTTCGGCGATATTATTTTCATAATGTGGAAAACCGCAGCTAATCACATTTTCTTTTTTAATCGGAAAATCAGTAGTCTCATTCCAGAATTCACCAAATGTAAAAATGTAATCGGGAAAAGACTTAATTCCTCTTTTTGATTTATAATTATACGGTATTTGGTAAGGACCCATAAACCCGTGCTGAAGTTCGATTACGGGTATATTCTGCTTTTTTGCTTCTTCGTTGAATATTTGCTTCCATGTACCGTATGATACAGTTTGCAGGATTAATTTGGGGGAGGCTCTTTTAATTATCTTTTTGTAATAT
>CAZIXJ010000353.1:0-3604 GCA_964542835.1 uncultured Hyphomicrobiales bacterium | reverse complement strand
AGGCGATGCGAAGGATTTTCTCAACACTCATTTCAGTTGCCACGAGTTTTAACTCGTAGAATAAATTCGGCTAATGCCTTGAATATAATAGAGATGATGATACCCCGAGATAAATCTCGGGGCTAGTGAATTACCCCTCATTGCGAAACTCCGATACTTCGGCAGGCGGTTGCTGAGCCTGTCGAAATGCAGCACAGGTTTCCTAATGCCGGTTTCAGAAAAGTTGTATTTTGACTTTCAATAAGTGCAGTTTATTTTGAAATATTCAATTGTATGCATTATAAATGATTTCAAATAAAAAAAGGCAGGTAAGGTGAGCAATCCTTTACCTGCCATATGGTATTGACTAATGTCTTATTTTATAACTTAATTATCTTTCTCGTAATTGAATTATTTCCTGTATTTATTTTAATAAAATATACACCGCTCTGTACTTCATCACCGTTGTTATTAATTCCGTTCCAGTTTGAAATACCCTGAGGAATATCATATATTTTGTTTCCTGCCATATCATAAATTGCAGCATCATACTTGTCAGTCTCAATAGTTACTCTATCGGAAAACGGATTTGGATAAACATCTATGGTGATATCTTCACCATCTGTTACTGACGTTACATTTGAAGGGATTAATATTTCAAAATCATCAATAAGTATTTCCGTAACTGCCTGATTTGGTGAAGTAGAAGTACCCGTAAATTTAAACTTAACGGTAGAATCAAACTGAGCAGGTATATATGCCATTTCCTGATACCAGCCATCTTTGCCATTAGGTGTAAAAGATGCGATTTCAGTCCATGAGTTGCCGTCATCATCAGAAACAGATACTGTAATTATTTTTCCATAAGTTGTATTCTGAGAAAAGGAAAGATTTATATTCCATACGTAAAATGCAAGTATCAAATCTTTATGTCCGTTAAGATTAATTTCAGGAGATATTGCACTGGTTTTGCCGTTCATTAATGAATTGGAAAAAGCACCACCGAATTGAGGAATATCATTGCCGGTAATTAGGCACTGCTCTCCAAATTCAGAATAGTCTTCGCCGGGTTGCATCTCAATTTCAGTGCCCATAAGATTCAAAATATACTCTTTCGGTGCTGCGATTTCGAATAAACCGCCCTGTGCATTATCATCATCAGCTCCCATAGTCCATACATGGTCGCTCTCAAGATTGTCTTTGTACATACTTGCATATCCTGCCAGGAATGTGAAATAGTCATCATTCTCATCAGGATAAAAATATGCTTCGTCTGTAGCAGGAACGTAATACTCTATTTTGTAATTAACAAGTGCAGGGTTTTCAAGCTCCGGTATTTGTCCTGCAAATTCATTAAAATTGCCTGAACCTGTAAGTCCTGTAGCTTTTATTCTGTGAATAGATTCATCATTATTCAGCTTATATAAAACGAACGCAGAATCAATTTCAGTACCCACTATACCTTTTGTATCGAATCTGAAATCAACTTCAAACGGGAATTTATATTCTTCAGTGTTTTGAAGCGGATTGTGAACAAGACTGTTTTCTAAAATCAAATTTGTACCAATCTGATGCCTGTTGAATCCGGCAAGTATTTCTTCAAAATACGGAGTGCCGTTGCTCAGATCACCATCATCATCAGCAGCAAATAAAAATTCAACAAAATATTCAGAATAAGCTGTTCCGATATCAGCATCATCAGGAGTTCCGTATCTTGCAAAATGAGAATTTTCTTTTGCAAATTCAAGAGAAACTGAATTTCTTATATCCCAGACAGCACCAGCAAGTATTAATCCGTTGCTGTGCGAAGAGCTTGAAATATCATCAGGATAAACATAATCATTCTGTAAATGCCTTATTACTCTGTCCGGGTCGCTTTTGAATACATTAGCACCTACTCTCGGGTCATCAAGGAGAAGTGCGGAAGTAATATCGGCAAGTGCTTCGTGAAGAGACATATTTCCCATACCGGTTGATGAACCCATTTCTTTATAAACTCTTGTATTTATTCCGTGACCATATTCGTGATATAATACAGAAGGGCTTACCGACAGCCTTGCATCTTCGTCTTCATATCCTATAAATGCTATAGTATCTCCGTATTCATTAGAAAAAGCATTTACCATTTCGTAGCCCATATAGTCATCCATAAACACTACATCCACTGCGATATCCATAGCGGTGATATCAGGGTCGAATTCCTTAAGCCAGTGTCTTACAAGATTTACGTGATAATATCCGAATCTGTCGTATATTCTTGAATTGTTATTATCAAAATAAATATTATAATCTCCTTCGGCATCAACTGTATCTCTGAATACAGTAGGCTCATCATTTTGGTAAGTTACTTTGCCGTAAGTACCTTCAAAATGCGCTTCTATAATATCACCTTTATTAAGTTCTGTTTCTAACTCACCATTTTCATCGGTAAAATGGGTTACTCCGTTAATGTCCACTCTTTGATATGGAAAATGATCGTGAATGTGTGGTGAATTTGGGTGTTCTTTTTGAACAATTCCTGAAGTTAATATTTTTGAGGAAACATTATGGGAAGTTTTTTGTCTCCAGAGAATATCGCCTGTATTTGCATCTGCATAAGTAGTAAATGTTTCGGCAGTGGAATTATCTCTTACGTCGTAATTATAAACGAGGTTATATCCATATCCCGTGCCATTGAATACGGGCAGGATGTGCAAATCGTCATTTTTAGAAAGCAGTTTTATGCTGCCTGATTTGATATTATTTAATTCAGAATTAATTGCTTCATCAATAGTGAGTTTAGGTTCGGTATCAATATTAATATCATTATAAGTTTTTATTCTGAAAGTCATCAGATTGCCGTTTTCAAATAATCTCAGTTCCACTTCTGAGAGCAATACTTCATATCCGTTAAAAAATTGTTTGTATGAAACGTACCATTTATTTCTTACGTTTTTCACATTTGTCAGCTTCAAATCATCAAAATTCAAATTGAATACATCTGCATTTTCTTTAAGGAAATCAGCAGTAAATTTTTCAACATTTTCATTGGAAAGAGGCTTGCCTTCAGAAATATTGACAGCTTCGCCGAGAGCATTTACCGGAGTACCGGTATATTTATCGAGCAAAACGCTCCAGTTGCCGTATTTGTTTCTGAAATCATTCCAGTCGCTTTCTTTTTCGGAGATTTCTGCATTAATTAAATTCTTTTGATTGAAATTACTCTGCGGCAGCATTACTTCATTAATTGATTCTGTGGCTGCATTGAGGTTCATCCCCATTATTACGCTCAAAGCCAGTATTTTTATTTTTTTCATAAATCACCAAATATTTTTCTACAATTTGTTTGCTTAGCTTATATATAGATACACAATAACAGCATTTTGTTACATTAATATTTATTAATTGTATATTTTTTTATTCTTTCACATTTTAATCAAACAAAAGATAAATTCTTACTTCATAGAATTGAGCAGTAAAAATATTTTCCAATTATTCTATTTAGATTCTCCTTAAAAACACGCAAATTAAATAAAAGCAAACTATTAGAGCAATAGTTATTACCACAAATGCAAGGATTTATTATCATAATAACCTTGATTATATCAAATCCCTCTGCTCACTATATAAAATTGCCAATTTCAGT
>CAZIXJ010000352.1:0-3611 GCA_964542835.1 uncultured Hyphomicrobiales bacterium | reverse complement strand
ACATTTTGGTACAATTTGCGTGTTCTTAAGGAGAAGCCAACAAGATTAGCAGTATATTGCAGGTAAAACAGGCGAGGACGACTGAAATACCATTTTTTTAATATAGACTTAAAAAATCAACTCTTAATAAAAGGCATTTTGTATTGTCAAAATGCCTTTTTGTGTGTGTTGTGTGATGTATTGATAGAAAATTTATTTTTTTCAATCTTTAAATACTTAACAATAAAACATTAAAAATGTTACAATATATTTTTGATATTAAATAAAAATCTTTTGCCCTGAAATGTTTGAATTTGCTCACAGCCAAACGGGCTGACTAATAAAAAAATAATATGCTTTAATATGTCAGACAGGAATGTCTGACCTACTATAAATCAATAACTTAGTAGCATAGACATTCGTGTCTGTGGTTGAGCAGTCGTCCCAGCTTGTTCTTGCTTTCAGGCGAGGACGCCTGAACTACCTAAAGGTAGAACAGACTTTCCAGTCTGTTGTAAATGTTAATACTTTTTAGTCATCCCCTACCGTTTATTATGATATTCCCGGAAGTGGTATGTAAAAGTTCGATTTTTATCCGAGCCATATTGATAAAGCCATCATAAGCCCTGTAACCGATGATAAAATAATTGTATTTATGTTTTGATTTACCAGCTTCCTGGAGTCGTATAATTTTCTTATTTTTAACCAGATATATAAACCGGCTGCAAAAGATAGTATAGCGGTAGCAAAAAACAGCATATTCTCGGGAAAATAATTATTCCAAATTACGAGATTTGAAATAAATGCAGCAATGAGTATGAAAAGATAAATATATACTGATTTTTTCTTTCCAAAAGTTACTACGAGATGATTTTTATTAGTTGTAGCATCGGATTCCATGTCAGGGAATTGATTAATAAGAAGAATATTGGTAGTAAGAAAGCCAAGAGGCAACCCTGCAAGGAATGCTCCGGCACTTAACTCCTGAGTTAGCACAAATGCTACACCGAGGGTAATCAAAGGACCAAAAGCCAGCAATATGGCAAACTCCCCGAGTCCTCTTCTTGCAACTAATCGCAAAGGCGGGGCAGTATAGTAATAGCCGAGGAAAAGCCCTGTAATTCCAATAAGAAGAGCCATCCATCCTGTATTTGCCGCTATGATAATACCTACAATTAAAGAACCAAGCAGCAATGCTACTCCAAGTTTTTGAGTGCCGCTGAGCGAAATCAGTCCAAGCTCTACAGCTCTGCTCCCACCGGAATACTGTAGAAAATAATTATTGTTTGCTCCATCAGTTCCGTCTTTTACGTCAAAATAATCATTCATTACGTTAGAACCCAGATGCAGCAGTATAAGCCCCAGAAGCGTAAGTAAAAAATAACCGGTATTGAATGCAGCCTCAGAGCCGGTATTCAAATATGATGATACGAATGCCCCACCAACGAGTGCCGGCATTATAACAGCGGATAAAAAAGGCATTCTCGTAATAGCAAGTGCTTTTACGAATTTAGTTGATGCACGTATTGGTACTTCCACTTCCTTATCTACTTCTTTCGTAATTCCGCAGTATCCCGTCAGGGGTTGGTCTTTGCCATTTTTATATAATGGGGTTAGCTTTATTTTGGCATTAATTTTAGTACCGTCTTTTCTGATGAAAACCGTTTCAGCTTCATATTTTCCGTTTTCCTTAGCCTGTTTAAGCCATTCGCCGACATTCTGCAAAACAATCTCACCCGGAGAAAATACCGAAACTCTCTTTTTATTAATTAATTCATTTTTATCATAACCAAAGAGCTTCACGGCTCCGCTGCTCATCGTTTTTATTATACCTTCGCTATCGCATGTAATTACACTTTTCATAATACAAACCAAAATTTATTGATAAATAATTCTTTATACGAAAATTTTCAAATGATATTTTGTCTTGCCTAATTTAAGTTTTTCAGGTAATTAAAATGATGTTTGTAAATTAAAATCTTTTTCCAGTTTTTTCCGGATTAGAATAGATATTTATAAGCATAAACTTTCACTTTATAATGATTATACCAAACTGCTGTGAATATGATTAAAAAGAATGGTATTTCCTACCAATTCGCTTTCATTCATATAACATACTTCAGAACAACAAAAAATATTCTCATTGCGAAACTCCGATTTCGCAATGGGATTCCCAAATCGGAGTTTACCGATAAAATCGGCACAGGTGGGAATCAGATGTTTTCTCTTGAATGTTTGAAAGTAACTTAGTATTACCTTCAAAATTCTGCTAATCATGATTGCGTTTTGGTATTTATCTAAAAAATCGGGATGCAATTTTTTTTAGGTATAAGGGTTAATATTGTTTAAAATAACTGAAAATATTGAGGAATATGAATTTGGAAAAAGTAGCCCTGATTACCGGAGCATCCGGCGGAATAGGCAGAGATATTGCTCTGCAGCATGCAAAATACGGCGACCTCGTGATTACTGCCAGGTCCGCTGAAAAACTAAATAATTTGAAAGATGAAATTACTGATAAATACAAAAGAGAAGTTTATATAATTGTAAAAGATTTGTCAGAAAGTGAAGCACCTGCAGAGATATATAATGATCTAAAGAATAGAAAGATTGAAGTAGATTATCTGATAAATAATGCGGGGTTTGGAGGATATGGCTATTTCTGGGAAAGAGCCACTGAAGATGACCTTAAAATGATTAACCTGAATATAATCGCACTTACACATCTCACAAGACTTTTTCTGCCTGATATGGTAAGTCGCAACAAAGGGAAAATACTAAATGTTGCATCAACTGCCGGATTTATGCCGGGTCCGATGCAGGCTGTATATTATGCTTCCAAATCTTTTGTAATTTCTTTCAGCAATGCAATAGCCGAGGAGCTTTCAGATACAGATATTACCGTTACCGCACTGTGTCCGGGACCGGTAGGTACCGGATTCGTAAAAGCTGCAAATCTTGAAGGTCTTGATTTCTTTAAAAAGAATGTTGAAAAATCACCTGATGTGGCAAAAAAAGGCTATGAAGCTATGATGAAAGGAAAACTTACAGAAATCACACAATTGCCGCTAAAAATCGGAGTAAAAGCATTTTTGCCTTTCATTCCGCAGAAGTTAATTCTTTCAATAGTAAAAAAATTACAAACGAAAGGGCGTTAAGAAATCTTACTTATTTATTAAGCCTTTGCCTGTTTTATTTATCTTATTTTCCTCTTTAAGCTGACGACTCAAATTATCGAGTACGCCATTTATAAATGAATGGCTTTTGTCGGTAGAATAATTTTTGGCAATATCAAGGGCTTCATTAATAGTAACTTTTATGGGAATGTCATCAAAATAAAGAAATTCATTTACTGCCATATGAATTATGGTTCTGTCTAATATAGCCACACGCTCTACATCCCAGTTTCTTATGGTATGAACTAAAATTTTATCTACTTCTTCTCTGTTTTGGAGAATTGAGTTTATAAGATTTTGTATAAATCTAATTTCTTTTTCTTTCCATTTTACGGGAATATCAGCTTCCAATTCGATTATTTCAGATGGTCTCAGGAGCTTTTCTGTTTTTACAGATTGAAAACTGCCTTCATCAAAATTAAAAACTCTGTTGTAAACATGAGAAAAAATACTATC
>CAZIXJ010000351.1:0-3616 GCA_964542835.1 uncultured Hyphomicrobiales bacterium | reverse complement strand
GATATTTCATGGAGTTGAAAATATGAAAAAGAAAAAACGAAATAATATTCGTACTCCGCACAGATCAAAAATCCTCAAAAAATTTTTATACAAACAGAAATTACTGAATAACTAATGGGGAGAAAAAATTGTGAATAACAAACTCTTATCTATTTTAACAATGCTGGTTTTCATATCTGTTGTATACAGTGGTTGCACTGAACAGGTTACGGATGATAAAAATATTGATGATACTGATAATACTAATGATACAAGTGTTAGTGGAGGTATGATTGTATATCGATCAACGACTAACAATCTTTATACTATCCATCAAGACGGTAGTGATGATGTTTTTTTGACCACGGGTCATACGGCAAGTTTTTCACCTGACGGATCAAAGATAGCGTTCCATCGATCTGATGATAAAAGCGGCCTTTATGTTATCGATGTAGATGGAGAAAATGAAGAATTTATAGTTAATGGTGGTCTGTGTGATTGGTCTTCTGATGGTAACACTCTTTTGTTTTTAACTTATGATTGGAATTCATCAACATCTATTTTGAATAGTATTACTCTTGATGATAGAGAGGTTACTGAGATTTTTGTTGGAAATATTTCTTGTGCGAGTTATTCGCCAGATGGTGAACAAATAACTTTTATTCTTGAGGAAAGAGACCCATATAATCATGGTATGTTGTACACCATGAATGCTGATGGAATGAATCAAAGGCAGTTAATAGATGATGAAATTAGTTTAGAGTATCGTTCCTATTGGGATTTTAATTTTTATTCACCAGATGGTACTAAGATTGCTTATATTAATGGTGGTAGATTGTATGTTGCCAATCCTGATGGAACAAACAACTTACATGTTGCTTCTGCGACAAGTTTTAGTTGGTCTCCTGATGGAAGTAAGCTTGCATTTTGGGAGTTTCCTGGTGGGTTAACTGTAATAAATCAAGATGGGTCTGATAAAAAAATTGTTGAATCATTAGAATCTTGGGTATATAGTGGTTCCCCTCATTGGTCTCCTGATGGAACTCATCTGGTTTATTCAGTTGGTGAAAGTAGATCTCTTAAGGTTAGAAATATTGAAACTGATGAAGTATCGGTGATTGGAACGGGTATGTATCCAAGTTGGGGTTAAAAAAGGAGGAAAACAATAAAGATAAATTTGAAAAGATGAGAGAAGATATTTAGGCCAACGTAAATAAAAAAAACTAATATCAATAGGAATTATCCTTGTTCTCAGATGGCATATTTTAAAAATTATCTAGGGTAGTTTAGCTGATAATTCACAATAAAATACAAATATCTTTATAGGTCCTTTTTGGTATTAAAATAAAACTTAAACTTACAAAATTATGAATCTAGAGGTTGTTGGTTTAATAGTTGTCAATTACCTTTTTACGATTTAAACGAATAAATAGGGACAAATTTTGGCTAGCTCTTTCAAAACACAACATTTATATTAAAACATTTTATTTGCAGTTTTGAGTTTTTCAAATAAACGATTAAAATAAAATCGGAAGGAGGAAAAACATTTGTCAAAATTTTGTACCAAATGTGGAGCAGAGTTACCAGATGACGCAGCGTTCTGTTCGAAATGCGGACAACCAACAGAATCAGAATCAGATAAAAAGGAATTAAATAAAAATGTAGAAAAAATTGTTGAATCTACTGGTCCCGCTGCTAATGATTTGAAAGCTGCTCTGGAATTAATTTCAGAAGTAATAAATTACATTGAAAACGCCGATGTGGTCGATAAAGCAGGTTTTAAAAAAATGGAAAAAAGATTATTTGATGCGGAAAAATTGATAAATAATGCAAAAAATAGAGACGAAACTGTAAAAGTATTATTTCCCGGTACCAATAATCTTTTTAATTGTGAAGAAGCACTAGCCCACAATGATTACGTACTAGGAAGGCTAGGTTTTAGTGCTGCGCATACTATAAACGGGCGTGCTAGCAAAGTCCATGCCTTAAAAAAGGTGCAAATGAAGTTCCAGAATTCATTAGATAAACTTCCAAATCCTGAAGTTGCTTTTTATTATGCGTTAACAATGCATGAAGAACTGAATTTTAAAACACAAACAACTATTATGCCTCAAGGGAAGTTAAAACAAGCTGTCCTCCAAGCATATCAGCATGTTATTGAGACATGGCCTAATAGCGAATGGGCTGTTGAAGCGCGAAAAAATCAGGCGCAATTACAATAAAATCTAATACATCTTTCTAATCTCAAATAATTGTCTGATTATAAAATAATGAATTAAAATCCAAAGTAACATAAAAACCCAAAAATATGACGGGATTTCATTCCAAGCATCCAAAAAATAAATGGAGAAAACTAATGCAGTAAGTGAAAAATCAATGAGTAACCATTTTGGTGCTGAATCCATCGCTTTATTAATTAATAGGAATACCTCCACACTAATAAAAAACCATAACGGAACTTGAACAATAAAAAAGAATATCATTCCAAAACCTCATCTATTATTTCAATCATATTAATTGAATATTTAAACTATTCCATACATTTTAAAGGTATCATGTAACCTTAAGAAACCTTTAAGTAAAACTTTGTCTTTCTAAACATTGGAGGGAGAAAAACATGAAAGAAAAATCGCTTATTAAAGCATTGAGTGAACTATCACTATTCTTGCTAATACTTATAGTTACAACACAATTAATAACTGCTCCAATTAAAGGAGAAAATAACATAACTGTTCCAGATGATTACACAAGCATTCAATTAGCAATAGATAATGCAAACAATGGCGACACTATCTTTGTTAAGCAAGGTACCTATTTTGAAAATGTGATTATCAATAAATCCATAACTCTGATCGGTGAAAATAAAATAACAACTACACTTAATGGGAGAAGTTCAGGAAATATAATCACTATTTCAGCACCATCAGTAACCATTCAAGGATTCACCATTCAAAACGCAGGAAATGACGGCATTCATATCAATTCCAATACAAATCACATCTTTAATAACATACTATCAAATAATGATAATTACGGAATTTTCCTTACGTTTTCTCACTATAATGCTATTTCAGGTAATACCATTTCAAACAATGAAAGAGGTATCAGACTTGATGATTCCAATTATAATAATGTGACAACTAATCTTATAACAACTAATTCTGGAGATGCAATGTATTTAAGCAATTCAGTTAACACTAATTTTTCAGGAAACGAGATCTCTTATAATGAAGGAGCCCTTGAGATCTGGTATTCAAGTGACAACAACATGATCTCTGATAACATCATTTCCTATAACGATGATGGAATATACTGTCACGATTGCAATAGTAACATAATAGAGCACAATGAATTCACATGGAATGAAGGCCGTGGTATTAGTTTCGTCTATTCAACAGGAAATAACGTTTCAAATAATATAATTTCCAATGGTCAATGGGGCATTACATTCAGCGAGAGTAGTTTCAATACCATTATTCAAAATAATATTACAGATAACAGTCGGTATGGACTTTATACGTATAGTGACACTTCGAATAATTTCATATATCACAATAACTTCATAGAAAACGATGAACACGTTATTGATACATATGAGAATAATTGGGACAACGAGTATCCATCTGGAGGAAATTAT
>CAZIXJ010000350.1:0-3620 GCA_964542835.1 uncultured Hyphomicrobiales bacterium | reverse complement strand
TCTAATTAAAAGAATTAAGAATAAATTTGAGTAAGAATCATGGAAAAAACACTGGAAAAAAGCAAACTGGAATTAATTCATTGGCTTTCTGCAATAGAAGACAGAAATGTGATAACGAGAATAAATGAATTCAGAGATGAATTAGATAACAGTATGCAGAATGAATTATCGGAAGAAGAGATAGCTTCTATAGAAGAAGGTATAAAAGATGCTGACAATGGTAATACGATACCTCATGAAGAAGTCAGAAAAAAATATGAAAAGCACTTACAAAATAATATGGTCAAACTGTAAATAATAAAAATATTAGAAAAGCAGTAATACTCAAATATAATTCACTATATTACAGTGTGAAAGAAGATGAAATAGAAATTCTTTCTTTTTTCTCTAACCGGCAGAAGCACAAACAAATCTTATGATGAATTTAACAATCTCTTTTTTTCTCTTATTTTGTTTTTTTTATTTTCATAATTCAAAAATAATTTGTAACTTTTTGATAGCTAAAAGCATCACTCTTATATATGCTTATATTAAACGAGGGAAATTATGTTTAAAAAATTGTTACTCATTTTAGTTTTAATTCCGTTTTTAAGCTTTGCGCAGTACGTATGGACTGATAAAGGGGATTATAAATACCATAATTACAGCAATGTTTTAAGGCAAGTTTTTTTCTCTAAAACTGGAGACAGCGTAATAGTATCTGCAGAAAAAAGAATTGGTTTTTTGGGAAAGGACGGCGATTATTTTGGCTCGATTTCAAATTATAATGTTGACCTTGATTATTGTGTCTCTGTAAATTCGGACCTTTCTTCTTATATTTTGTATGATACTGAAAAAAGATATGATGAACTGCCTGTTTTTTTGAAAGTATATTCCTTTGGTGATAGGAAATTAATAAAGCAGGATTCAATCATATTTTACAATTATGACCATATGCCATATTATAGTTCATTTTATAATACTCTTATAGAATACTCTTCAGAATTTGATACTTTTTATAAATCATACAATAAAAATCATGGCAATCATCAGGATATTAGTTACTATTCAAGTTCTTACAGCCAGAAGTATAAATTCTCAACGACTATGAAATACTATTTTTATTCTTCAAATCACAGAGTTCAGGATGGTCATAGTTCCGATTATCATTCAAACGAATATACATACAAAAATATACTATTTAATCAAAAACAGAGTGATACCATTTTATATTATTACAAAAGAAATTATTATTTGTGGAATAATAACACACCAATTGAAAGTAAACATGAAAAAACAGGGATTCCTTACGATATGGTAGCATTTTCAAAAGATGAATCAAATGCATTATTCAGCAAAGGCACTCAATTAAGCCTTTATAAATTAAATCCTGTCTTACTTGAAAAGACCATTGATATTGGATTTACTCCATGGAAATATGAATTTACAAATGATAATGACAAAGTAATACTTATTCATAATAAGTCTGTATATATTCTGGATTTAAGAACTGAACAAATGAGTAAATTAATAAAAATTGACGAATTAGAAGATGATTGCAAATTTGTTACTCATCCTGCAGATATTGAAAGACTTGCTATTATTTCTAAAGGCAATCTGTTTTTGTATAATATAGACTTCGACGCAGAGCCAAAAGCTGATTATGAGTGCCATCAAAAAACTTACTTACTCACTGATTCAGTCAGGTTTTATGATTTATCAATAGGTCATAATCTTGAATATGAATGGGACTTCGGAGACGGAAATACATCAAATGAGAAAAACCCTTCTCATTTATATAAAAAGCACGGTAAGTATTCTGTAAAATTAACCGTAACTAACGAAAATGGAGTTGATGACACTACAAACATTGATTATATCAGTATAGTCGAACAAGAATTATTTGCTGATTTTGAAATAAACCTTGAAGATACTGAATTTCCAATGGAATGTGATTTAAGAGATAAATCTGACGGTGAAAACTATGAAAGAAAATGGAAGCTGAATAATGATATTATTGTTCGGGATTTGGACAGTACATCCTTTTTAATTAAAAGTCCCGGGAAATATCCTGTGCAACTTCATATTTCCAAAGGCATTTTCCATGACACAAAATACGATACTGTTGAAGTTAAAGCTAATTATGAAAAAATTGACAATCTTGTAAATGAAAAGATAATCAGTACAAATCATAAATTAGAGACATATAATATACTCGAATACGATGATAATTATTATTTCAATTTTGTTTATGATTCTGTTGATATTGGCTATGTTTCTGAAATTTACAAAATGGATAAAGATTTTAATTATAACAAACAAATGAAGTTTGAAGGATATTCTTATCCGCCTTATGAACCGACAATTTATAAGGATAAACTAATATTCAAATATGATTCATCGCTATCAATGAATGACCTGAGCTATTTGGGTACAGACTTTGAGGGTAATATTCAGTTTAATTATTCTGAAATGTTTAGTAAAAACCTTTCTCTAAAATTTCCTGCCCATCAGATAAATACAATAAAAATGAAAGTATATAATGATTCATTGTATGTATTAGGAAACTATGGATATGGAAATGTTGGTAATGGCAACAATGGATATGAATCTGCAAAATCTTATTTGTACAAAATAAATTCAGCTTATTATCAAGCAGTTCCAATTGATAGTTTAACTTATGAAAGGAATTATGATACTGATTTCTTTGTATATAGTGACAACAAGATAGCTTTTTCATATCTTTATTATAATACAACTAACTTTCTCCCTTATGATTTAGTGCATCCTATGGTAATTTATAATGATTATGAATTTGGTTCCGGTGCAAATTATGGCGAAAAAGTCAGATTAAGAGACAATTATCTTTCTGATAGTATTGTTGTTTCATTGTATTATAACATTTATGATCATCGTGATAAAAATACAAACAAAAAGGTTTACATTAACAGACTATTATATCATGACATATCCAAAAAAATTGTTTATAAATATGATGTGTCTGAAAATTCCAAACTTAACAGAATTATCAGAAAAGGTGATTCACTCTATATAGCCGGTAGCAATGAATATGAAGCGGCATTTTACATTTACAATTTGAAAAGCAATGAAATTGACTCTGTAATTCTTGAAAACAGAATCGGACAATTCACAGACCTTCGATTTAATGACAAAGGCAATCTCGTATTATTCGGTAAATTGAGTAATAATCTAAATGATAAAATCTATATAGCAGAATATGATTTTGACCTTACTGATAACTCTTCTGATACAAGCTCTGTAGAGCAACCTGAAGAACCACCTGAAGAGCCTGATGATACAACTGATATATCTGATATTGTTTCATATTATCCTAATCCTGCCGGTGAAGAGCTATTAGTAAAATACATAAGTGAAGGCAATGAGGCTATTGAAATTAATGTATTGGATATTTCAGGCAGAGAATTGTTTGCTGCTACAATAAATGCCGTTAAAGGTGAAAATGATTATTATTTACAAATTGCTCACATTGCTCCGGGTGTTTACCTTCTAAATATCAAAACAGAAAAAGGCATCATAAGCAGGAAATTCATAAAAAGATAAGGTATTATACCAAGTTGCTTTCAATCGTATAATATATTTCATAAGAACTATATGTTTTC
>CAZIXJ010000349.1:0-3627 GCA_964542835.1 uncultured Hyphomicrobiales bacterium | reverse complement strand
AAAAAGAAAAAAGATGATAAAAAAAAGAATGAAGATAAATAAAAATGCAGAAATATAGAATTCTCTTAAAGCCCGGTCTTGATTACCGGGCTTTTTTGTTTTTTATATTCAAAAAATATTCAAGAATTTTGAATAAACATTATTCGATATAATAATTTTTTTTATATTTGCATAGACTAATTGCATCACAGGGGGAAAAATGAAAATTAATGATTTACTTTTTAGTAAAAGCAATTACGATTTTGATACTATCATTAAAAATACACTTATCTGGACGAGAAAAAACAGATGGAAGTTGTTTTTATTGATTTTTTCTGTTTCATTATTTACTATTGTAATGGTAAGTAATGTAAGAAGTATTAACAGTCAGCTTGCAGTTCTGAGAAAACTCGAACATCAGCATAATACTTTAACAAATAATAATAAAGTATTGCTAAAGGAAATATCAGAACTTGAGTCCCCCGAAAGAATAATTGGAGTTGCCGAAGAAAAATTAAATATGAAGATAAATAATGAAATTCCGTATAAATTAAAAAAAGAAAGTGATGAATAATACTGATATTTCAAATGATAAAATTATTATGAAAAAGTGGAGATTCAGGCTTGTAACTTCTCTTGTTTTCATAGGTCTTGCGGCTGTAGTAATAAAATTATTTATGATACAAATCATAAACCGTGATAATTACAGGCAGGCTGCAGAAAATCAGCATATATCACAAAAAGAATTATATGCAAAAAGAGGAGATATTTTAGATAAGAATAATAAGATAATTACTGCATCCCACACTTATTATACTATTGCTGCAGACCCTGCTTTCGTAAAGAAATACGATGAAATATCTCTGGAAATGGAAAGAATTACAGGTAAGAATAAATCTGAATTTCTGAAAAAACTTAAAAGAAAAAATACAAATTACGTAAAACTTGCATCCGGCATTTATGGCAATCAGATAGATTCATTAAAAAAAATCAGTGATAAAGGTCTTATTATTATTCCGCAACCGAAAAGAATTTTTATTTATGGAGCTTCACTTGCACAGGTTATAGGACTAACTAATAATCAGAATGTAGGCAGCAGCGGATTAGAGCGTGAATGGAATGAATATCTCAAAGGTGAAAACGGATTTATTACACTTAATCGTGATGGACGCCAGACTTTAAGACCGGCAGCCGATTTGCCTGTAAAACCGGCAAAGCATGGTTCATCTCTTAAACTTACTATTGATATTGAATTGCAAAACATACTCGAATATGAATTAAAGCAGGGTGTTATCAATTCTGGCTCTCAATCGGGTACAGCAGTAATGATGGAGCCTGAAACCGGAAAAATACTCGCTATGGCGAGCTATCCCGGTTACAATCCCAATACGGGTGAAGGGAATATAGATGAAAACAGAAGAATCAGAGCTATAACGGATACTTACGAACCCGGCTCTACTTTTAAAATGATTATTGCTGCTCTTGCTATTGACCTTGGTATTGTTACCGAACATAGTGTATATAATGCCTATAACGGATATTATGCAGGTACGGGTTTTAAAATTCGGGATGTTCATCCTTTTGACAAAGCTACTTTCCGGGATGCTATTATTCATTCAAGCAATATTGTATTTGCTCAGGTTGCTAATGAGGTGCCGGATAATTTGCTTTATAAATATATCAGAGACTTCGGCTTTGGAATTACTCTCGGTATTGAATTGCCCAAAGAAACCAGAGGATCTGTAAAAAAGCCCGATATGTTTACAGGGGTTACAAAAAGATATATGGGGCATGGATACGAACTTTCAGTATCTCCTCTTCAGCTGACTTCTGCTTATGCTGCTATTGCAAATAAGGGTAATCTTATGAAGCCTTACTTAATCGAAGAAATCAAAGCACACAACGGCAGAAAAATTAAAGAATTTAAACCTGAATTTATAAGAAAAGTAATATCTGATACTACTGCCGAAAAAATTGCTGAACTTTTCACAGCTGTTGTAGATAGTGGCACAGGTAAAAGAGCACAAATTCAGGGATTGAAAATAGCCGGCAAGACTGGAACTGCCCAGCAGGTAGTAAACGGTGTATATTCCAATCAGCATCATACTGCATCTTTTGCAGGTTTTTTTCCGGCAGATAATCCGAAAATTGTAATGAGTATTATCCTTGATAAACCAACGGGCAACTATTATGGTGGAACAATAGCAGCACCTGTATTTGGAAATATTGCATCAAGAGTAGTTACTACGGATGCTTATAATATTAATTCAGTTGAAGATATACCAAATGATTCTTTATTTATTCCTGATTTTTTCGGTATTCATACTAATGAGGCTGAAGTAATTGCGGATAATTTGGGTTGGAAGCTCGAATATGAAGATGAGGGATATATTATGGCGCAGTCTCCGCCTTCTGATATGCTGATGCCTGCCAAAAGCAAAATATATCTTAACGTACATTCTGATATGAAGCCCACAGATGAGTATAAGCCTGATTTGAGAGGATTGTCGCTTTCGAGGGCTGTTCAGATACTTTCGGAGCAAAAAGTGAAAGTAAATGTAGCCGGTTCCGGAAAAGTAATTTTTCAGAAATGGAAAAAGGATTCAGATGGGAATTTTATTTGCAGATTAAAGGCAAAGTAAGTTTATCAACCGGAGCGAACAGAGAAAAACAGAACTACGGTAACTATTGCTGCGCTGATAATTATAACGGGTTCTGCGTATTCAGTCCAGAATGAAGCAGGTATCTCGGGAGTATTTCCTCTCGTAAAATTATAGTTTGCGTCTTCTATGTAAGAAATATCATCAAAATCAATAATATCACTATAGTTATAATCCTTTTCACCTGTGGTTATAACCTCGGCTTTTTCGTGAATACTGTATGCTAATTTCAGGTTGATATTTCTTTTGATGCTATCTTTGGATATGGCTACATATTCAGGTGAAATCCTCTTTACGAAAATCTTTATTGAATAATCAGAACTGTCATTATATTTCATTCCCGAATTAATTAATTTCTTTATTCCGTTTTGTTCAATAAGCCAGGATGAATTATGCTTTTCAGCAGAAAGATTGAAAGCTTCTGGGGAAGAATCAATCTCCTGAATTATTTCGTTAAAAAAATCTTTTATCAGAGAATCCTGTATTTCAAAGTTTGTAGGCTTTGAAAGTCCCGTGTAACCTATCAGCAATATTAATATAATTCTGTACATATGCTTAACTTAATTTTTTTATAATAAAATCAGCAGCAATAGCTGCTGCATTCGGCTTTGACATAGTTTTGGCATTTAGCGACATATCAGCCAGCAAATTATCGTTATTTATAAGACTATTCGTTTTTTCGATTAGTTCAGATTCAATATTATTATCATTAATTATTATGCAGGCATTATTATCTTCAAGAGCTTTGGCATTATGATATTGCTCGTTATTTGAAGCAGAAGGCAACGGAATTAGAATTGAAGGCTTGCCTGCTACCTCAAGCTCTGCAACAGTAGTGGCACCAGAGCGTGCTATTACTAAATCAGCGGCAGCATAGGCAGTAGCCATATCATCAATAAACCTGTGCCGGCTTACATTATCAGGTAAATTATGAATAATTTCAAAATTCTTACCTGTTTGCCAGATTATCTGTATGTTTTTATCAAGG
>CAZIXJ010000348.1:0-3633 GCA_964542835.1 uncultured Hyphomicrobiales bacterium | reverse complement strand
AGTATTTATTGAAATTTGAATAAGAACCACCAAGAGAAAAATCACTTTGAAAACCATGTGAATAAGATAGGTTAACATCTGATTTGCTCTTACTGATCTTTGAATAACTCCAAAATTGTTTATTATTAATCGTACAATCATAAGGATAATCTTTATAAGTAAAAAAAGTATAATCTTTATAACCGAAATCTCTATTTTGATGAATATCTTTAACAACTACTCTCGAATATCCCACTTGACTTCCCGGCAAGTAAGATTTACCTATTGGTCCTGTCAAATTACTTTTCTTATCTCCAATTAAATATCCTGTATTTATTTCTTTAGCAATATCATATAATGGATTTTCAAAATAAATTCGACTCGGTTCATTTGACGCAACTCCACTTGATTTTCCATCTTCAGTTTCATAAATATATTCATTTCCATAAACTCTTGTTTTTAAAGGTTTATCACTAAAATCATCAATATACATTAAACGTTTGACTCTTATACCTCCTCCTAATTTTTCCATTATCATTGGTAGTCTGATATATGATTTAGAAAAATCTAAGTATGACAGTGTATTACTTGTAAGAGAATAAGAACTAATTACATTTGAGAGATTTCCAAAAATTGCTGTTACATTATCAATAATCTTAGAAGCTGGATTAATATCTAACTTATTTGGATGGGTTTTTAAATCATTTTTTATGATAAAATCGTTGATAGCATCATCAAACTCTGATTTGTCTATCTTTATTTTAATTTGTGATGGAGTATAGGAAACATCATTGACTTTAACAAAACCTTCAAACAACTCGCTTCTTTGATTAGCTAATGAAATGTAAAATTTAAAAAACATCTGTTTTTTATTCTCTACGAATTCATTATATATTTTATCTTTAAAATGCTCAAATTCAATATTTGTCAGTGTTGTACCATAATAGGTATCCAAATCAGTTCTTGATATTATAACATCATACATACCTAAATTATCAACAACACTATTAATGTTGACCATATGCATAACATCTCTGTCTTGCACGTAAGAATAATCGTCTTGTTCATATTGTATCAAAATATCTGATCTATTAGGTGTCTTTATTTTTTTTAAACACCATTTTGCAGGATCATAATTACTAAGATCTTTCTGTTCAATCCAGTGAATATCATTTTGTTTTCTACTATTATCACTATTATCACTATTATCAGGTCTGTAGTTACCCCAGCAATCAATATTAAGAGGATCATACGAATCTAATGGATCGTCATTAGCATTGTTTAACTCATTCTTAATATCAGTATTTTCAATATCTAATGGATCACCATTACCAACAGTCGGGTATTGATAATCAAATTCATAAACATATTCATTTTCAAAATCATCATAATTTGTTATTTTTACCTTATTCAAAGTTAATTTACCAAATCTTTTATCTTCTTCCGAGCTTGGATCAATCTGAGAATTAGGCATCTCATTCCATATAGGGTAATTATCATCATATTCAAATTCTACCTTTTTTACCAATTCTAAGTTATCAGTTCCTTTTCCAGTTTTTGCAAACACAAATATTGCTTCTAATTTTCTTAAATGGTTCTTGGTCCTTTGTGAATTAGTACTATATAATCCATTTAAAGGGTCTTTTTTGTCATTCACATTATAGTTATCGAATTCACTTTGAGGACCTGAATTCTCATATTCACTATAAGAAGCAGAAAAACCGTCTAAACGTTCATTATGAGATCCCTCTAATGTTACTGATTTATTAGCAACTTTCAAAGAGCAAACTGTTTCATTTGTAACAAAATAAGCAATATGAGTTTTGGTTTCAATTTTTTTTAAATAGTATATTTCCTTTTCTCCGTAAGAAAAAGACCCACTATTATCATAGCCTACAGACTTTTTACCCTCATTAAAATATAATCCGTTAAATGGTCTTCTCCATTTAAACCATTTAGATTTGTTTTCATACGCTAAATAATCATAAGAAGATAAATTATAATTTTCTTTCCATAAATTGCTTAAAAGATCATATTTCACTGGAGTACCGGCTGTTTGTTCGTAATCAAACTTAACATAATTACCTAAATCACTTGAGGAAGGTCCGTTTAAATCCAAATCAACAAAATCATTTGTAAAAATTGATGTTAACAAATATTCTGTAACATAAGGAATAGGATAATCAACTCCTGAAACCTCTTTTGCTGTATTTGGACATATTTTCTCATATAAAATATAATTATTTTCTGGCTTTTTACTTATATATGGATAACTAATCTCCTTTACATTTCTTTCATAAACTGGCAATCCAAAATTATATTCAATACCTTTTTCATCGGTTATTTTAAATTGAGCTATCCCTTCTTTTAAAAAATATTCATCATAAATATGATATGCATTTTGAAATAATGGATCAATTGCTTCTATACTAGATTCTTGCATAGATGATGTGGATTTACTATAATACTCAGTTAACAAATCATTTCTTGTTATAAATGATATTTGTTTTGATCTTATTGTATTTTTATTAATCCTGTTAATAAGTTTTGTGCCCAAAGATAATGAATTTGTATTTGGTGAATAAAACTCATCTGCTTTAAATAAGTCATTAAAACTGTTTGTTCTGGTTAGTTGTGCACCTTGATCATTTGTATAAACAAAAAAATATTCATTGTCTTTTAGAAAATTATGATCTAAAAAATCATCATTATAACTTGTTGAATTTTCAATTAATGCATGACTTCCAGCTGCACCTCCAAAGCCCCATGAACTTCCGTAGTTTATGCTTAAATTAAAAGTTGTACTATTAGTCTTATTTGAGACTTCATTTGGTCTAAAATAATTGATTGAAGTTTTATAACATTCAAAACTTCCACTAATCTCTGGAACAGTACATACAAAATTATCCTTATTTGCAATTGGAATATCTAAAAACTCTGTGTCATTTATTCCAATGTTGTTACTTTCTGTTGCATAATCTTGCATTATTTTAGTATTTTTAAAATCTTCACCTGAATACAGAAAACCATTAGATTTAATTTTCTGTACAGGTTTAAATTGCTGATTATTTACAATAAATTCAACTCCTAAATCAATACCTACTTCAGGAATTGATGTTACTCTAAGTGATGCTCTTCCTGTAAATACCAAACCATCATATTCAATAGAATTTTGAGGTAATAAATAATTATTTGGTGTTCCATAAGTAAAATCAAAATTATTACTTAAATTATCCAATACTTTATTATAGAATATTCTATTATTAACACCTGACTTATTTAATTTACCTCTTGCAAGTTCAAACGGTGTTAACCTTAAAGAAAAGCTTTCTTCACCTTTGCTGTTAACAGAATAACTACTACTTACAGCATCATATAAAGATGCATTTACACCAATATCACTAGTTACAAAATATCCTTTCTTATTATTATAATTAAAGGCAAATGAGCCGCCCAATCCCAAACCCAAATCTATATGTTTTGCAAATAATTCTGTTTGTAACCCATAAGGTATAATCAAAGAATATGTTTGATTGTCAACTAATTTATTCCAATAAACAACTTCAGTGTTTTTATAATCATCAGGTATTCCATTTCTTTGTCGATTTATAGCTCCGGGAGATAGATTCCATCCGTATCCTACCCATGATGCCA
>CAZIXJ010000347.1:0-3639 GCA_964542835.1 uncultured Hyphomicrobiales bacterium | reverse complement strand
GTTTACCGATAAAATCGGCACAGGTGGGAATCAGATATTTTATCTTGTATGTTTGGAATTCTATATTCAGTTATAAGATTCGCATTTTATTTTCAAGGAGACTGAAAATTTAAAAAAAATAGATTAAATCTTATTTTTTAACGTCAATTTTGTTTTGTAATAATTTGTATCAGAGCTTATGAATAAACTGGATCCATCTGTAAAGGCAGTCTGGGCAATAGGAATTTTAATAAAAACCTTTTTTTATTCGGTTTTTACATTTTTGATAGAATATTTTATATTGCATAATAATTTGCCGAACTGGGAAATACCTCTCGGATATATTACAATACTCATAACCGTTACCGGGATTATTATGATATTTCTATATCCCTGGCTTGCATACAAATACTGGGGATTCGACATTAGAGAATCTGAAGTATATCTGGAGCGTGGCATCCTTACGAGGATATATACAACCGCTCCATTTTCCAGGATTCAGCATCTCGATGTAGAGCAGAGCTTTATAGAAAGGATGTTCGGGCTTGGAAAATTAGTGATTTATACTGCCGGTACAAGAGGAGCTGATGTATCCATTCCCGGTCTCCCGTTAGATTATGCAGAAGCACTCAGAGATAATTTGAAAGATATTACCGCAGAAGATTCAGTATGACCTATTCTACAGAAGAATACAGAGAAGGAAAACGCCTTCATCCGCTCACACTCGTTTACAGGGGAATTACAAATTCTCCGGGTATTCTTATACCATTATATCTTGCTACCAAACAGGGTAATACAGAAGAATGGATTTTTATTCTCATAAGTTTGTTTGTGCTTGTAATTACTTTGCCTTCTATAATATTGTCGTATTTCTATTTTTCATTTTATATTACACCTACTGAAATAGTAATCAGATCCGGCGTATTTTCCCGTAAGCAAAGAAATATTCCAATAAAGAAAGTACAAAACGTAAATATCGAACAAAACGTATTGATGAGGCTGCTCGGACTTTCCAAAGTGCAAATAGAAACTGCCGGTGACGTAAAGTCTGAAGGGATGCTGGAGTTCGTCTCCAAAGCAGATGCCGAAGAAATTAAATCAATAATAAAAGCGTATCAGCATAAAATTGAAAAAGAAGAAAATACTAATGATTATTATGCTTCCGAATCCACGTCAGAAACAAATACTACTATAGAAACAGAAACAACAGATGAATATTCTGACACTTCACAAACTGATGTACCAAACGATTTGCCGGATGAAAATATCGGTAAAAAAGAGGAAGAAGAACAAGTGCTTTTCAAGTCCGGTATGCGTGATACGATATATTATGGTGCTATGAGACTCAGACCCGTAGTGCTGATAATTGCCTTTTGGTTTATGTCTGTATCTTTTCAGTTTAATATTATTCCGGATTTATCCGAACTTGGAGTAGAGCAATTCATAGAAGAGCTAATTAATCTCAATCCTTTTATAGTAGCACTTTATGCAATTTTATTTCTGTTTTTATTGATTATATTCACCGTAATAATTGATATTATTCTTACTATTAATCAGTATTACAATTTTCGTCTTACAAAGCTTGGCAACAAACTATATACATCATTCGGGCTTATGACCAAAAGGCACAGCACGATACCTCTTAAGAAGCTTCAGTCTTTATCCATCATTACAAATCCGATAAAAAAGAAATTCGACTATTACACATTAGCACTTCAAACTGCCGGATTCGGAGAAAAATCAGCCGGTGCCGAATCAGCAATTCCATTTGGAAAGCTAAGAGATTTGTTGGATGTAATACAGAGGATATATACTTTTGAGTTTCCCGACAAATTAAAATCCGTATCTAAACTTACGATACGCAGAGCTTTTGTAAGATATTTCGTTGGGTTGCTGATAATAGCTACTATTGCACAGTTAGTTCTGTCATTTTCTGAATTTAGTCTGCTTAATTATCTCTGGGTATTAATATTCATTCCTCTTATACTTTATGCAGCCGTACTGAGATACAGATACCGAGGCTATGCAATTACAGGCGATAAAGTAATAATTAAGCAGGGGTTCTGGATACAGAAAACCACGGTAATTCAGATAAAAAAGATACAAACACTTAATATCAGGCAAACATTTTTCCAGAGAAGGCTCAAACTTGCTACATTGAATATTGATACAGCTTCTTCGTCAGTAATGGCAGATGCATCTGTCATAGATGTGGAAATGCAGGATGCAAGGGAGCTTATGGAAGAATTAACTGATAAATTCAAAAATATTAATAAATAAAAGGAATAAATATATGTCCTGGTTTGTACGAAATAAAAAAAATATTGAAGACAGCAATCATAGAGAAATGCCTGAAGGCTTGTGGACGAAAGACCCACTTACAAGTAAAATTATTTACAAAAATGAACTGGAAGAGAATTTCTTTACTTCGCCCTACAGTAATTATCATTTCAGGGTTGGCAGCACTGAATATATTGATATTCTCTTTGATAATGGCACATTTGAAGAAACCAATTCAAATCTTTCTCCTGCCGATCCGCTGAAATTTCATGATACCAAGCCTTACCCTCAAAGAATAGAGCAGGGAAAGAAGAAATCAGGAATGACAGAAGCAATTACTACAGGGCGTGGAAAAATTGGCGGTGCAGAAGTATCTTTTGGTTGTATGAATTTCTCTTATATCGGTGGCAGTATGGGAGCAGTAGTAGGTGAGAAAATTTACAGAGCGGCTCAGTATGCATTAGATAAAAAAATTCCTTTTATTCTGATTTCCGCTTCAGGTGGTGCGAGGATGCAGGAAGCCCCATATTCTCTAATGCAAATGGCAAAAACATCCGCCATATTAAGCGAACTTAAAGAAAATTCTGTACCTTTTATTTCAATCCTTACCGACCCGACTACCGGAGGAGTAACTGCTTCCTATGCTATGCTCGGCGATATTAACATAGCAGAGCCTGGTGCTTTAATCGGGTTTGCCGGTCCACGAGTAATAGAGCAAACAATCAGAAAAAAACTTCCGAAAGGTTTTCAGAGAGCTGAATTTTTGCTGGAGCACGGGTTCGTAGATATGATAGTACACAGAAAAAATATGAGAACGGAATTAATTAAAATTCTCAAGTGGTTTTAAGAGTATTACGCTTATCTGATATATTAATCCTTCAATTTGCATAGCCATGACTTATCAGAGGCTGTGTAAATATAATTATATCCAAAATTTACAAAAATCTTTCCCCCCGAAATCTCCTTCTGCCAGATGGAGAGCCTTAAATTAACCAACGGCAAAATTAAGGTGTGATACTAAGTTGCTTTCAAACATACAAGAGAAAGCATCTGATTGCCAAATCGGAGAGGATGTGTGAAAAGTCAAAAAATTCCAATTCATATTGACCCTCACCCCAGCCCTCTCCCAGTGGGAGAGGGAGTTTTAGAAGATTACATTTTTTCATGAAATTTAAATTTCATCGTTTTCACACAGTCTCTTTAACTCGGAGTGAGTAATAAGTTGGTATTAAAGGCTTTAGCCAAACACAACCACGACTTAAAAGTCGTGGCAATTGATAGTGGGCAAAAAAAAACTAAGCCTCTTCAGCAGAGTATTGTAATCTTTTATAAATTGCTCGTATGAGAGCAACTTAGTATAATGAATTATTCGATTTTGCT
>CAZIXJ010000346.1:0-3666 GCA_964542835.1 uncultured Hyphomicrobiales bacterium | reverse complement strand
GGCTGCCAGATCAAATGAGGAACGTGTCCTGGTACTTGGTTCAAAAAAAAGATTTACTATTGCTTTACGAAAATACTTGTTGTTTTTTATCAGGTTGCTGATTTTATTGTCGCCCCATTCGGATAATTCATCTTCAGATTCTTCCTGCCATTTAGATTTATAAAGTAGTTTAGAAAGCTCTCTGTTTTTTGAAATTCTTACTACTGTAATTAATCTCTTGAAGCTCTCATTTGCAAATCCCGTTAGTGCAAGTAAAGCTCTTAACGCATTTTCTTTTTCTAAAAGGAACTGCTCAAAATCTTTTTTCCTTAAACCGTTTGTATCAACGTTGTTTTTCAGAATCAATAATGTTTCGGTAATTGAATTAATATACCATTCATTTTCTTCCTGAAAATCAGGATTATTGAAATAGAAAGTGTTTTTGTCTATTACTCTTTTGTATTTATTATTTTCCATTTTTTTTCTGATATTTTTTCTATGTTGTGCAAATATACAAAAAAGAAAATTAATTTAATAAAAAACAGTTTCATTGCATATTTCATTCGCTGCATTTTGTCCACTTATTGCCGCTCCTTCGATTGTGGCTGGATAGCCTGTATCAGTCCAGTCTCCCGCGATATAAAAACCGGTAATTGAGGTTGAATTTGCAGGTCGCAATTTTTCAGTTTTTTTGTCTGCTTTGAATGTAGCCATTTTTTCCATTATTACCCTGCTGTGAACTAATTTTGCATTTAGCATTGAAGGTATATTATCGGATAATTCCCTATGAATCAAATCTGCAACTGATTTTGGACGAATATTCAAAAATTTCTCTGCATTGCTTATAGTAAAAGAAAGAAGAGAAGGAGCATCATTTGCTTTGTCAGATATATGTGTTTTATTAAATATCCATTGGGTATCAGTTCCAATCATTGCATAAATATCATCTTTCAGGATTTGCCTGTTATACCAAAGATATGCTGATAAAATAGGTGAATATTCAAATTTATTCAGATAAGAAAATTCTTCATTCATCAATTCCTGCGGTAATATTTTTCTGAGAGCATATGGCGGCACAGCACATATTACATTATCATATTCTACAACTTTTCCTTTTTTTAATCTAATTCCTGCTACGGTATTCTTCTCTATAAAGATTTCAGAAACTTTTGATGATGTAAAAAGACTGGATTTTTTTTGATTCAGGTAATTAAATACAGGTTCAATAAGGCTTTTAAGTTCTGTTTTTGGGAAAATAAGTGAAGAAGAAATTTTATCTTTAAAAAAAGCATCCTTCAAAATATTTATCAGAAGCTGAGCGGGAGCTTCCTTTATGCTGTTATTAATCGTTGCCAGTATCAGCGGTTCCCAAAAATAGAGAATAGTATTATCAGATTGTTTATTCTGCTTCAGGAAATCAAAACAGGACTCATTTGATTTTATATTACGCGATTTTATTTTCAAAGCAAATTTAATCAAATTATATTTTTCGGAAATATTCAGCGGATAAAATTTCAGAATGCCAATTATTTGCCCCAAATCTCCGGGGATACTGCCGGTATTAAGTTTGAAATGATTGTGTTTGCTATCAATGTAATTAATATCAAGTCCGTTCTGCCATTTTAGATTAATATCAGTACCGAATAATTTAAGAAGATAAAGGAATCTGTGATAGGCTCCCGTTAGCAGGTGTTGCCCGTTATCTATCATATCACCTGTTTTTGCATCTTTGAATGAAGAGATTCTTCCTCCGATTACAGGAGCCGCTTCATATATATCTACTTTGCAGCCATTTTCAATTAGTTCAACAGCCGCAGAAATACCCGAAACCCCTGCACCAATTATACAAATCTTTTTCATTTTCCACCTTTTTTTAATATAAAGATAAAAAATATTTTTTTATTTAAAGAATCTTTTTTAATTTTGTATTCTATTTTCTTGCGGACGTGGCGGAATTGGTAGACGCGCTAGATTTAGGATCTAGTGGGGAGACCCGTGGGAGTTCGACTCTCCCCGTCCGTACTGAAAAATTTAAAAGCCTAATGTTGCTGTTTCATCAGGCTTTTTATTTTATTTAGTAAGAGTATTATTATTTATTGAAAGGCAATAAGTTGGAAAAAACGATAACACAACTCGAAGGATGTTTTCAAAAAATGGAAATAAGTATTCCATTGACTGAAATGGAGCCACATTATGAAAAAGGCTACAAAGATGCGAGGAAAAACGTTCAAATGCCCGGATTTCGCCGTGGCAAAGTGCCGATGGATATGATAAAAAAACTTTATGGTCAGGCTGTAGAAATGGAAGCTCATCAGGAAGCTATTAATGAGATATTTCCACAGATTGCCGAAGAAGAAAAAATTGCCGTACTCGGTCAGCCTTCTCTTACTAATATCGAAAAGCTTGATGATGAAGTAGTATTTACAATAGAATACGAAACTCTGCCTGATATCTATTTGAAAGATTATAAATCAATAATAATTGATGAACCCGTTCATAGCGTAGAAGATAAAGAAATCGAAGAAGAGCTGAAAACCATTCAAAATGAAAATGCAGACTTCGAACCTGCAAAGCATATTGAAAACGAAAACTTTGTAATAATGATAGAAATGACGGAACTTGACCCTGAAACAAAAGAACCTCTTCAAGGTGCAGAACCGCAGGAAGTTGATTTATACCTCAATGACAAAAAAGCTATTCCTGAATTAAAAGATGTTCTTATCGGGAAAGATATAAATGATGTTGTTGATTTTACTACACCTGTACAGGATGAAAACACTCAACCGAAACATTACAAAATTAAGATTAATGACATACAGAAACTTATTCCAAAAGAACTCACATCTGAATTTATAAATGAATATACAAAAGAAAGATTTGATAATATCGATGACCTGAAAGAAGAAATTGGTTTCCAGCTTCAGGAACAGTGGGATAAGAAAAGCCGCGAGCAAATGGAAAATCAGATAATTAAGAAAATCGTAGAAATGCACGATGAGGTAACAGCTCCGGAAGCCGTAGTAGAAAACGTAATGAAAAATATGTTTGAAGATTTCAAGAAGCAATATTCAAATCTTCCTAAAGACACTTTCGACTATGAAAAGATGAAGGATATTTTCAGACCAAAAGCTTTGGATACTGTAAAATTTGAACTGATTAGAAACAGAATAATTGAAGAAGAAGAAATAAAAGTAGAAGATTTTGATATTGAAGCAGATGTGGAAGCATATGCAAAACAAACTAAAATGGATAGAGAAGAAGTAAAAAGTATGCTTCTCAAAAATGAAAATTATCTGAATTCTGTTCTCCACAAAAAAGTGATAGATTTTATACTCGGCTTCGTAGAAACAAGAGAAGTTGATTTTGAAGGAAAGCCACTCAACGAAGAAGATGAAATTGCTGATGATACACAGGAAAATATCAATGAAGCAGATATTTCTGAATCTGATGAAATTCGTGAAAATGAAGAAAATGACAATAAACAATAAAATTTGTTAAGTAGAATTATTAAATGCCTGATATAAAAAATATCAGGCATTTTTTTTTTGATTATAAAGCATCATTAAACCCAATACGCCAAAAAGATTAGCAGTATTTTGCGGGTAGAACATGCGTTACCGCAAAAGTCTCATTGCTAAACTCCGATACTTCGACAGGCGGTTGCTGAGCCTGTCGAAGTGCAGCACA
>CAZIXJ010000345.1:0-3670 GCA_964542835.1 uncultured Hyphomicrobiales bacterium | reverse complement strand
TTTATTTTTTATACTCGAAAATTATATCCTTTGTTTTTTATTCTTTTGATTTATAGTCAGGTACAAAATTTTATTGAAGTTATGAATCCCGAACTTTACGATGATATTCTGATAGAAATAGACAGATGGCTATTTGGCACTGACCCCACTCATTTTCTCGCCGGCTATACTCATCCCGTTATCACTGAGTATCTGCAAATTGCATATTTTTCATTTTATTTATTACCCGTAATTCACGCTGTAGAATTATTGATAAGTAAAAAATATGATAAATATGATAATTTTGTATCTGTTGTCTTATTTACATTTTATTTTTCTTATCTTCTTTATTTATTTATGCCGGCGGTTGGTCCGAGATTTATGCTGCACGAATTTGCAAATTTGAGCAGCGAGCTTCCCGGGTTATTTATTACAGATTTTTTAAGGGATATTATTAATTCCGGCGGAGGTATTCCAGATTATGCAATATCTCCTGCACTTTATGTAAACAGAGATTGTATGCCCAGCGGTCATACTATGGTTACATTAGTAGTAATATTTATGGTTTTCAAAAATAATTCAAAATATAAATATTTAATTCTAATTTTAGGAATAAGCCTTATATTCGGAACTGTATATCTTCGTTATCATTATGTAATAGATGTAATAGCCGGTATAATTCTAATTATTCCCATATTGATTTTCAGAAAATTTTTGTTTTTTAAAAAATCAGATTAAATGGACAAATATTATTCAATTCAGGAATTTAAGAGAGAGCAAATTAAAATAAAAGGCTCAAAATTTATTGCATCTGTCGAGAATACCGACAGCAAAGAAAAAGCTGAGGAATTTATAAATAAAATAAAAGCTGAATTTTATGATGCAACTCATAATTGTTTTGCTTATCAAATTGGTGCCGAAAAATCTGAATTTCGTGCATCTGATGACGGGGAACCATCCGGTTCTGCCGGCAAACCAATACTCGGCGCCATTACAAAATATGGAGTTACTGATGTAACCGCAGTAGTTACACGATATTTCGGAGGCACAAAACTCGGAGTTGGAGGTCTGATAAGAGCATATTCTGAATCAGCAGAAATGGCTTTGGATAAAACTTTGAGAAAAACTTTACACAGAACTAAAATAATTAATGTAGAATGCAGTTATGAAGAAATATCTGCTTTGAAGAGATTGATTGGTGAATATGCAGTAAGTTTCGAGGAAGAATATACAGACAAAGTAAATTACAAAATTGCAGTTCATCTCTCTAAAGTTGATGATTTTATTAAAAATACTTTTGATTCCACTCTCGGAAAAGCTATAATTGATAAGAATGATTTTATAAAAATTATTGAAGGCAAATGAAAACGATTAGTAAAATTTCAGAAATGCAAAAACTTGCTGATTCAATCAGGAGTGAAGGAAAAACAATAGCAGTAGTTCCTACTATGGGTTATCTTCATCAAGGGCATCTGAGCCTTATAAAAACAGCAAAAAAACTATCTGATATTGTAATTACAACACTTTTTGTAAATCCTACGCAGTTTGCTCCAAATGAAGATTTTGAAGCATACCCGAGAGATTTGGATAAAGACAGTGAACTTGCTTCTGAAAATGGCACTGATTATCTGTTTGCTCCGGAAATAAGTGATATGTATCCAAAGGGTTTCAAATCTGATATTAATATTGGCATTGTTACTGAAAATTTTGAAGGAGAAAAACGACCTTCACATTTTAGTGGAGTTGCAACAGTTGTAGCAAAACTATTTAATATTACAAAACCTCATTTTGCAATTTTCGGGCAAAAAGATTATCAGCAAACTCTTGTAATTAAAAAGCTCGTAAAAGATTTAAATTTTGATTTGGAAGTAATCGTTTCCCCTACTATTCGTGAATCAAATGGCTTGGCAATGAGTTCACGCAATTCGTATCTTACACCTGTTGAAAGAAAGAAAGCAGGTATTATTTTCGTAGCACTCGAAGAAGCCCGACACGCAATAGAAAAAGGTGAAACAGAAAGAAAGATAATTAATGCAATTCTGCAAAAAACATTAAGACAAGTACCTGAAATTAGAATTGATTATGCAATGTGTGCAGATGCAAATGATTTATCATCACCCGAATTATTCCTTGCAGGTGATAAAATTGTTTTGCTTGTAGCCTGCTACTTGGGAAAAACAAGACTTATAGATAATTCAGTAGTAGAAGTACCTTCAAAACTGAATGCTGATAATTTTTAAAATTTTAATCAAGATAAACAACAGTTACTCCTGCCCCGCCTTCTGTGAGATTTCCCGTCCTGAATGATTTTACAGTCTGGTGATGCTTTAAATACTGCTGAATAGCTTCTCTGAGCGCCCCTGTCCCTTTACCGTGAACAATAGTAATAAACTCTGTATTACTTAATATTGATTCGGAAATTCTCATATCTACTTCATCAATTGCTTCTTCCGCTCTCATTCCTCTTACATCTATCCTGCTGAGAGCAGCAAATGATGAGTATTCGTAGTTGCTCTCCTTCGGTATATCTTGCTTTTCAGGCGATTTTACTTTTATTAATTTTTTCATTGGAGTTTTAAATTTCAATCCTCCAAATTCTACTAATGCAGCTTTTCCGTCATTATCTATACTAATGATTGTTCCCTCATTTACTGAATCTTCCATTCTCACGGTATCTCCCTCTTCAATTTTTTGAGGAACAATTTTTTCAGGTTTTTCTGTTTTATTTAGCTTCTCAGCTCTTTTTTCAATTTTATTTTTTTCAGAAGTAAACTTTTTCTTTATTTCTGAAAAGTTTTTTTCTTTCTCTTTTTCTCTTACTTCTTTTATTGCATTTTCAATTACCGCATTAGCGTCTTTTACAATATCTGCTGCTTCTTTTTGGGCTTCTTTTATATATTTTTCTCTTTTAAGAGTAATCTGTGCTAATTTTTGTTCGTATTTTTCATTAAGTTCCCGAAATTTAATCTTTTCCTGTTCTGCCTCTACTCTTTGCTGTATAGCTTCTGAACGGAATTTTGAAAGCACTGAGATACTTTGTTCCAGTTCCTTTTGTTTATTACCCAGATATTTATTGGCTCTTTTTATTACAAGTTTTGATAAACCTACATTTCTTGCAAGAAAGAATGCATATGAGTTTCCGGGAGAGCCTTCCAGAAAATTATATGTAGGCTTCAGATTTTCTTCATCAAATTCAAGAGAGGCGTTATCTATCTCATCTCGGTTAAGTGCATAAGTTTTCAATGATGACTGATGAGTAGTAGCAATAAAAAAGAGACTAAGTTCAATAAATGTATCGAGTATTCCTGAAGCAAGTGCTGCCCCTTCCTGAGGGTCTGTTCCTGAACCTATTTCATCAACAAGTACAAGTGAATTATTATCACAATTATCCAATATATTTTTTATCTGACTTATCTGACTGCTGAAAGTAGATAAATCATTTTCGATGGACTGCCTGTCTCCTATTGATGTAAAGATACTTCTGTAATTTGTAGTGCATTCACCAAGCGGATAAATGCCGCTTAAAGCCATAGCAAGATTCAAGCCGATACTTTTAAGTGCAACCGTTTTTCCTCCTGCATTAGGTCCTGATATAAGATGGCCTGATTTGCCTTTTTTAAATTCGATACTTAAAGGTACTACATTTTTTGCTCCTTTATTATGCACAAGCAGAGGATGTCTGATTTTTTGC
>CAZIXJ010000344.1:0-3676 GCA_964542835.1 uncultured Hyphomicrobiales bacterium | reverse complement strand
AAGTTTCCAAAGAAAACGTATTGACTTATATGAAGATTACAGGCTCATATAGTTCCGCAAAGTCAAGAATTGTTTCAAGCGAAATAATTGCTGACCACGCAAAGCATGAAAATATAAGAATTAATGATGATGCACTTAACACGCTATCTGATTTGAAAAGAATTCAGTTAGGACTTCACAACAAAGCAGATATGGAAAAATATCTTGACTCATTAGGAATTGACCTTGATATTTGGGAAGAAGAAACCGAACTCGAATTATACAGGCAGCACATCAAAAATCAAAACGGCAACAATCTTTATGTGCTGGACTTGTGGAAATTCGTAAAAGGTTTACCTGTAGTCAGGAATCACTTAACAAATGCTATTATCGATTTTGCCAAAGAAAAGGGGTTGAAATTTACTGATGATGAACTGCAGAAAACTTCTGATTCGCTGAGAAGATTGATGGATTTGCATGATGCAGATGAATTTACTAATCTTATTAACAGCCTGAATATGAATGAAGATGACTGGGAAAAATATGTACATTCTCACATTACTCTTCATAGTATTGATAAAAACGAGGCTTTTGAAATATTTAACCGTGAAATAAGAAACGCAGTTGCCAAGTATCCTGTAATTCAAAATCTTGCTTCTGATATTATGCTTAGCCAGATTATTCACGCTAAAGCAAAAAGAAATAATATTACTATAGAGACTGAAGAAATACAGGAATATATTGATAATTTAAGAAGGTCGCTTGGGCTTCATTCTCTGAAGTCGTTTAATATTTGGCTGGAAGCTACAGGATTTCATATTGATGAATTTGAATATCTTGCCGAAACCGAACTTCTAAAGAAAAAATTTACTTCCAATGGAATTGAACTTTTTGACCATGAAAAAATTGAAAAATTAATTCTGGCAAGCAGTATTTTTGCAAATGCTTTAAATTCGATTAAAGTTTACTTGTCTATTGTGGATTATGCTCATAAAAATAATATCAGCATAAGTGATGACGACGTAAATTACGAATCAGAATTATTAAGAAGAGCCTTTAACCTGCATAATCAGGATGATTTCAAATCACATCTTGAAAGCAATGAAATAAATATCGACGACTGGGAATGGTTCTGCGAAAACGCTGCAACTGTGAGAGCAGTTTATAAATTAAAAACTGATAAAGAGCAGGTTTTTGACTATTTAAAATACGATACAAATACTTATAATCAAATAAAAGATATGACATTTAACAAATTTATTAATGATAATTTGAAATTGACTGATATTAAATATTAATTATTTTTACTATCATTATTTAAAGAAATTTAAAGAGTCCGGTTTTTCGTTAATCCGGATTCTTTATTTCATTAATATTAAATATGTTACAATCAATTAAGATGAAATAATATGGAAAATCCTGCAATTATAATTCTGAATGGAAATGAAATAAAAAATAATGATATTGTCGTTGATTTGAAAATAAATGGAGCGTATAAAAATTCTTTACAGAATCTTATGATTCAAAAATCAATACAATTATTTGCCGAATCCCGTAAAATAGAAGTAACTGATGAAGAGTTACAGGATTATGTAAATCAGAAAAGAAGTGATTCTAATTTGCTTACAACTGACGCAACGAGAAAATACCTTGCAAATCTCGGCATAAATGAAGACCAGTGGATTGATAGTCTTGAATATGCCAGACTTGAAGAAAAAGTAAAGACACAAGTAATAACTGATGAAAAGATTGAATTTTATTTCAAGGAAAACTCCCATCTTTTTACAGAGATAGCTACATATAAAATTTCTGTAACCGATAAAAATGAAGCTGATGAAATTTTCATGGAAGCAAAAAATGACGGGAAGGATTTCAGAGAGCTTGCATATAAATATAATGAAATAATAGATTTAAAGCTGTCTTCAGGTTTTGCAGGGTGGATAAGAAGAGGCACATTACCCCTTAATATTGAAAATAATTTATTTACTGCTGACGAAGGAGAAATATTCGGTCCATTACAGGAGGGTGATATGTATAGCATTTACTACGCAGATACTATCAAAAAAGCAAGTCTTACAGAAGATATTAAAAAAGAAATTATGGATAATATTTTCAATGTATGGAAACAAAACTTATTGCATTCTATGAAGATAGAAGCTCCAAAAAACAACTGATTATTTCGGTAAAATAATTAAATTCTCCTTATCATTTATTCAATCGGAATATAGAATTTAAAAGTAGAGCCTTTGCCCTCTTCTGATTCTACACTTATATCACCGCCGAGAAATTGAATGTATTTTTTGGCAACAGAAAGCCCAAGCCCTAATCCCTCAACAGGTTCGGTGATATAGTTATATGCCTGAGTAAAATTATCAAATATTTTATCCTGAAATTTTTCAGATATTCCTATACCTGTATCTTTTACGTAAAATTCTACATTTGCGCTGTTTTTGTAATAGCCGAATTCTACAAATCCCGATGAAGTGAATTTAAAAGCATTATCCAGTAAATGGTTTAGTGCCGATGAAAGTAATTCAGAATCAGTATGTAAAATAAGAGATTTCAAATCATCACTTATTCTAAGTCTGAAATCAAGGTCTGAATCTATTGCTACTGACTGGTATTTTTCAGAGAGTAAAATCATTTGTTCATATATTGCAACATCTTTTTTATTAGGTTTGTTCACTTCAGTTTGCATTCTGGAAATATGTACTATGCTGTTAATCGTATTCAGCATCCTGTCGCTGCTTTCATTAATAAATTTCGTATAAGTTTTAATTTCTTCAGAATCCAGAGATTTGTCCTGCAATAATTGCATAAAACCCAGAATTCCGTTAAGCGGTGTTCTTAATTCATGACTTAGATTGGAGAGGAAGGCAGTCTTCAGATTATCACTTTCCTCCGCCTTTTCTTTAGCAAAATTCAATTTATCATTTAATATTTTATATTCATTGTTTTTTTGTTTTATTATTCTGTTTTTCTCTTCAAGTTTTGCTTCATAAGTAAGTCTGTCGGTTATATTAATTCCTATGGCAGTAATGCTTTCTTCTTCTGAATTGTTAGCTTTATTTTTTGTAATATGCCACGATATATAATACTTTTCATTATTTTTTGTAATTATGTAATTAATGTTTTCTTCTTCCCTGAAAGTTGATAAATTAGATTTATCAAAGTATTCATTAACTTCACATTTTTTGTCATAAAAAATGTCAGTCCATTTTTTATTTCTGATTTCATTTTCTGAATACCCTGAAATCTTCAGCAAATATTCATTATTGAATTGTAGTGTACCATTTTTACTCAAAATAATTGCTATAAAATTGCCACCTTTCAGAATATTGGTAAGAAGTGACTCTGTTTCCATCAGTTTATCTTTTGCAAGTCTGTTTTCATAATTTACTTTTTGCTTGTTCATCAGAGAAGCAAGCAATACAGTACCCGGTATATACAGAAAAAATATGGGAATTACGATTGACCGGAAAGTGAAAGTTCTAATATCAGAAGGAAGAAATATTATGAAAAAAAGCATAAATATATGAACCATAATACCCAAAACAAAAAATTCTCTTACAGGTTTATTTCGGATAATCTTTATTCTGAATTTGTGCCAGATAATCCCAAGTGTACCTGAAGTTAGAATTGTTGCAAGCCCCATTATCAATCCATCACCGCCCATTACTATTCTGATAGCCGAAGT
>CAZIXJ010000343.1:0-3678 GCA_964542835.1 uncultured Hyphomicrobiales bacterium | reverse complement strand
AGTATTATTAAATTCAAAAGTAAATGATATTAAAAAAGATACTGTAATAACAAATGAAAATGAAATACATAGTGCTTGTATTATCTGGGCTGCTGGTACAGAGGCAAATCCATTAATTAATTCCCTTAATACTAAGACTGATAAAATGGGTAGAGTAATAGTGAATAAGGATCTTAGTATTGAGGAACATGAAAACTTATTTGTAATTGGTGATGCTTCATTTTGTATTGACTCTACAGGAAAAGTCGTACCGGGAATTGCTCCTGCTGCGACTCAGCAGGCTAAGTATGTTGCTGATATTATTGAAAACAAAATACCAAGTCATCGTAGAATACCATTTAATTATAAAGATAAAGGAAATATGGCAACAATTGGTAAAGCTAGTGCTATTGCGATGATAGGTAAATTTAAATCAAAAGGATTGATTGCTTGGTTGATCTGGTCTTTTGTTCATGTTATGTTTTTAATTGATTTTAGAAATAAAATCAGAGTAATGATAGAATGGATTTGGTTTTATTTTATCAGAAAACCCGGGGCTAGACTTATATTTGGCAGATACGGAAAAAAAGATTAGAATGAATAACTGAATGATAATATGTAGTTTGAATTATTATTAATATCAGTAGATTCATTTTTATGGATTTCAGGAATTATGTATCCTGTAGCAAAGCCAACTAAAGCACCAGCAATTATATCGGTAGGGAAGTGCTTGCCGGCAAAATACCTGAATAATCCTGAAGCAGTAGCAATACTCATAGCACCTGCCCAAACGTAAGATTTATATTTTGAGTCTGGATATAAGTCTGAAAACATTTTGGCAGTAAGCGTCATCATAGCAAATGAATTTGATGTATGACCGGATATAAAAGATTTTCGAATATCTTTATTTAATTTATATTCTGTGGGAACTTCATTATTATAAGCATAAGGTCTTATTCTTTTGGTGTTTACTTTTATTATATTAGTCAAAGCATTGTTAATTAGAAAAACTTCAGAATATATAGTAATAAATTTTCCGAAATTATCTCTCGATTTTGAATCAAAAGTCAGTAAAAACGGTGCTGCAAGAGATGCACCCAATAAATAATCGGAAGCAACAGCTATATCAGGAGACCATTTTGAAACGGCAGCTTTGTCAAATTGATTAATATCTTCAGCATTAAGCATTTCAATCAATTCACTGTCAGCAGGATTCATTCTTTTATCCTGGTACATACTGATACCAAGCACAGTGGCAGCAGGCAGTATGACGGATACTTCCTGCGAAGTATTTAATTTATAATAATCAGCAAATGAAAACTGATATGCAGTAAGAATTAATATTAAAATTATCTTTGCCATTGTTAAGGATTAAGCCTAATTATTTCCCATTTATTGTTAATTATATTATATTGAAATCTGTCGTGCAGCCTGCTGGGACGTCCCTGCCAAAATTCAAATCTGTCGGGTTTTAATCTGTAGCCTCCCCAGTGCGGTGGCAGCGGTACTTGAACAGGATATTTGAGCATTAGCTTAGCTACTTTTCTTATAAGTGTAAATCGGCTTTTCAGTTCTTTGCTTTGGTCTGAAGCCCATGCACCGAGTTTGCTTGCAAGAGGTCTTTTTCTGAAATATTCGTAGGATTCTTCAGATGTTAATTTTTCAATTTTACCTTCAATTCTTATCTGTCTTTCAAATTTATCCCAGAAAAAAAGCATTGATGCAAATGGGTTTCCTGAAAGTTCGATGCCTTTCCTTGATTCATAGTTAGTATAAAACACAAATCCATTTTCATCAAATCCTTTCAGCAGGAGCACTCTGGAAGAGGGTTTTCCATCTTTAGTAGCTGTAGAGAGTACAAAAGCAGTCGGGTCATAAAAATCACCTCTAATTGCTTCATCCATCCAAACTTTGAAAAGGCTGAAAGGATTTTGGTTTAAGGATGATTCATCCAGTTTGAATTTATTATAATCCTGTCTGATATCCTGGAGATTTAGATTGGTTTTATTGCTGCTCATATTTTTTTGGGTGATATTGGTTATAAAAAATACTATTACGAAACAGAGTATATTTACATTCTAAAACTAACTCCCAGTCTGAATCTTATAATTTCCCATTTCTCTAAAAACTGCATATTATTTTCAGCAATATCCATTGACGCATTTGCATAAAGAGTGTGAGCAATTGGAATATCAAGCCCGAAGTGATAAAAATTAATTCCCTGATGCAAACTGTAAACATTAGTTTCACCGCCGTAAAAATCAGTATATTCTCTGAAATTAATAAATCCAAATCCATAACCGGCTTTAAAGAAAAAAAGGAATCTTACATAGGGAATTATACCGTATGTAAAAGCTTCGCGACTTAAATCAGAATATTGATAATCAAGTAGAAAATCAAAGAAAACTTCCGAACCAACTCCGAAAAAAGGCAAATTTTCATAGTTACTTTCGGATAATCCCATAGATAAAGAATATCGCAATCCAAACCCAAAAATATATGGACTGTCCTGTAACAAAGAAGTATTGAAAATATCATCTTCTATTATTTCTTCATCGTTCACTATTCTGTAACCCATGTAAGTTTCATAAGTTATCGAAAATGAATGCATTAATTCCGATACTCCGTATTCATTCTTGTCATTATCTGTTTTAGCAAATAATGAAAATGAAAATACAAAAATTATGTAATAAATTAATTTCATTTTTCTTGATTCAATGTGTCATTCTGAAAAGTTTCTCTTATTTTCTTTAATGAATCGTGCTGCTCTCGAACCATATTTCTTAATGAATCAATAGTAGTAATAAATTGTTGATTATATTCTTTTGCATACATAAAGTAATCTTCCTTAAATTCAGGCTCTGTATAATTATGAGCCTGCATTACCGAATCTACTTTTCTGGCTGCTGTAAGAGAATCATCAACAAATCTTTCGCGAACAACGAGAATATTTTTGTATGTATCTATAAAATTCGGGTCAATTTCTTTCCGGGAATCACAGGAAGTTAAAAAGCTGATTAAGATAATCAAAGCCAGTACTATCTGCAGTAATAAACATTTATTTATACCGCCGATTTTTCCACAGCTTTCACCGGAAAAATTATTTGGATATTTTTTATATTTTATTTTTTTTGATAATAAATTCATTTTATTGTTCCGCAATAATTACATTAATCATTCTCTTTGCTTCTTCTTCCAGATTGTCCTGATTGCCGTTAAGTTCCAGATATTTTTCAAAATCTTTCAGCGCAAGATTATTATCTTCGTTTAGCCTGTAAACTACAGCTCTGCCATAATAAGCCAGACCGTAACCGGGTTTTAATTTTATAGCGTCTGTATAATCCTGAATTGCATAATCATCTTCTTCTGAATAGTAATAAATATTTCCCCTCGCATAATAAGCCTCTGTATAGTCCGGTTTAAGCTCTATTGCTTTCGAAAAGTCGGCAAGAGCCATAGAGTAATTGCCTTTTTGAGTATAGGCAAGCCCTCGTGAATAATAAATTTTGGGATTATCGGGTTCGAGTTCGATAGCTTTTCTAAAATCTTTAATAGCTTCGTTGGGATTATTAAGATGATAGTAAGCAAGCCCTCTTCCGAAGTATGCCTGAGAATAATCATCTTTTATTTCGATAGATTTTGAATAATTTTCGATAGCTACTTTATAATTACCTGTTTTTAGAGCATTATAGGCAGTTT
>CAZIXJ010000342.1:0-3691 GCA_964542835.1 uncultured Hyphomicrobiales bacterium | reverse complement strand
GCCTTAAATTAACCACCGGCAAATTTAAGGGGTGAGGGTTATCAAAGATTGTATTATTCGACTTTTTACACAATCTCTCCGATTTGGGAATTCCATTGCGAAACCAGTGCTGCACTTCGACAGGCTCAGCAACCGCCTGTCGAAGTATCGGAATTTCGCAATGAGAATTGTTTTTGTTGTGAGAAGTATGTTAATATGAATGAAATCGAATTGGTATTATTTCATTCGAGGACGCTTAAACTACCATGATTATTAATGCTATATTTTTTAGCGTTTTGGTATAAGCCGTCGGCTAAACAATCTAATCCCTCGCTTTGATCACAAAGGGAGAAAAATCTTGTCTTTCCTCCTTTTCCAAAGGAGGTGTCCCGATGAAATCGGGGAGGAGGGTTTATTTCTTCACAAACTTCTCTACTCTCTCACCAATTCTCACAAAACATACTCCTTTCGGAAGATGCGAAATATCAATTCTTACTTGTCCTCCGCTGGCGGAGGTGTCCCGATTTATCGGGACGGAGGTGGACGAATGTGCCACTCTCTCCCCAAGCACATCATAAATCGCAATTTCCTCGCTTGAGACAAGGGGGCATGCCCCCTTGCTATCTCTGTGGCTGCTAAAAGATATTTCTATATAATCCCCAGCAGGATTAGGCTGGATACTAAAAAATAAATTTGATTCGTAATCATTTACGGTTGATGTATGGTCTGCAATTTTTGCTATATATACATTTGATGCATTACTGTTACCTACCACTGTAAATGTATTATCCGGATTTACGAATAAATTATGGATATTACATATTCCTTCACCCTCGTACCATGAGTAATCATATATTATTTCATAATCCTTATTCATTCGGGTAATAATTTCCTTTCGATTGATATCATTTTCATAAAAGTTGCCGTAATATAAAAGATCACCATTTGAAAGCACTCTTAAATCATTGGCAATATTCCTATTCAAATCAACAATATTATAATTTGAAGGCTCCAAATTCTTTGAAAATTCATAATAATGCGCTTGTGGTTTGGGAGCTAAGGTATATTCACTTCCCTGTAAACATAGAACATCATTATTCTTTCTGAAAAATGTGTGATATATTAAGTTTTTATTCGCAATATCTATTTTTTTTTCATTTAAAACTTCTCCATCGTAAGATATTTCAGCTAAATATATTTGGCTAACCTTATATCTGATGCTATCATTATCAGAATCAGAAATTGTAATCATATCTGCTAAATAAAAACTTTCGCCGTTATCTATTAATCCAATATATGTTCTATTATACTCGTGAGCCATATATACATCATCCGACCAGATTGTATCTATTCCGATTGACCATTCATTTATCCCATCAGCATTGAATCTTTTTATTTGTGTGAATGGGGTTAAACGACCCTCACTTGTCCTGTCATGGTTCCTCATAATAATTAGGTTTCTGTTTTCATCAATGAGAACTCTTTTGAGGGCACCACCTCTTCTTGTAAAAACAATAACATGATTCTCCATATTTTCTTCATTGATTTCATATGGTGTGTGTTCTGAAATAACATCTCCGTCCAAATTTATATCAATAAAATGAGGAAGAAAATATCTGTTGTTAATTTTGGTCGGGTTAAAATACAACCCACAGAAAAATCTTATAGTATTATCATCAATAAAATATGCATCAATAGGTGTAATTTGATTGTCAAAATCAGTATAAACTTTTTTCCATAACATTTTGCCTTCCGAATCATATCTTTGGTAATAAAGATTTTGAAATCCTCCGTCAATATTTCTGTCGGAATCATCTGTAATTACAATATAACCACCACTATTGTCATCTATAATTAAAGGCTTGCTAATACCTATTACTTCCTGCATTTGCACTTGATTTTCCCATATTACTTCCTGAGAAAACAGACTTAATTGTATGAATATTATCATTATTGCAGTGTATTTCAGCATAATATTTCTCCTTTTAAAAGGGGACCGGTTATTACCCAATCCCCAAATTTCTCTTATTTTACAATTATTAAAATTTTATTATAAATATTATTTTCAGTAATAACTCTTAGATGATATTTGCCATTACTAAAATGACTAACATTAATATCAAATCTGTTTGTATTATGAAATTTCAAAGTATTTAGTAGTTTACCTGCAGCAGAATATATTTCTAAAGAACAATATTCACAGGTATTTCCAAGTTCTATCGTAAGTACATCTTTTGCAGGTACAGGATAAACCGATATTAGATTATCATATTCAATCAAGTCTTCGGTAAGCTTAATCCACCGATTCCCACCATCCACTGATTTATACCTTGCATTATCTGAATTAAGGAAAATAGTATTGATTTTAGTTCCAATTCTATTCCAGTTTTTTCCAAGATTCTCAGATATAAACAAGCCTGTCTCTGTTTTTAATCTGACTTGTGGTATGCTTTTATGCAAATTGTATGAATTGCCTAAATCAGTAGAAACATACTGATTATCATTATGATTTAAAACAACTAAAGGCTCATCATTAAAACTTGCAATTAATATACTATTTTCCAGAGAAAATAATATAATTAACAATATAATTCCATTTCTGTAATACATAATGTCCTCAAATTAATCACCATAAAATTGTAACAAGCAAGCATCAGTGCATGGTCCCTGAACTATCGTCCATGTTTCGTCAAGTTCCGGAAATACTATTACAGGAGGTGTTTGACCGGCGCAATCCCCGCTCGGGTCAGATGAAGTGGTTCTCGTTGAAATAATAGTTTGAGTGTTCGTATCATAGCACATTTCATACTCTACATTACAACAAGCTGATTCATCACAACTGGCAGATTTAATTTCTACCATATAATCACCATAGGGACCAATATATTTATATGCATATGCAAAAGTTATACAAGGTGCGTTAAAACTTGTTTTTAATGTATATTTATTTGGACATTCCATATCTTCCTGGTCATAATCCAATGAATTTGGTGCATCATTATAAAAATCCTGAAAGATTGAATGTGCTGTTTTGTCATATCCTTCTGTATATAATTCTGCCAATAAGAAAGGATCCGGATAAGCTCCAAGACCTTGTCCTCCAGTCAAAGCATAAGTTAAATCATCACATGGTGAAGGAGTATCACCACTATATGACATCCCAATAAAATCGATTTGAATTTCACCATCACAAAGCCTTGTTATGTAATGCACTGTAACTTCACAACCTGGATAATCTTCAGGAGTGAATGTTTTGGACATACTGTTTGTACTCCAAGGTCCACAATTTGTTCCGCCAAAACAATCATTTGCATTCACATTATTTGACATTAAAGCAATTGCCAATATAGCAACGGTTAATTTTATATAGTTCATAATTCAACCTTTATAATTGATTTTACATATTAATTATTTTTCTCATCCACAAAACCCAAACAACATAATTTTGAGATCCAGCTACTTTCGCAAAAATTTCTTTATAGTACCGAACCGCTCCGAAGCTCCTTATGAATATTGCAGAACACACTTGAAGTTGTTTGATGAGTTCACAATATTCCTTCCGGTACTATTTGACCGTGCTACCAAGAAAATACTCCACGAGAGGTCTTTTGCAAAACTTTCCTCTGCATTGTGAAACCAACGGCTTAAGCCGTCGGCTGCATTGGTGATATATAGTATAATCCGCTTCATCACTACAATACAGACGATTTTT
>CAZIXJ010000341.1:0-3695 GCA_964542835.1 uncultured Hyphomicrobiales bacterium | reverse complement strand
CAGGTGAATATTCATTTGCAAATGAAAGCAATACTAAAGGCGACAGCGAAAAAAACAAAATACACAACAAAGCACTTCAAATTCAGAATTCAAATCCCGGGCTTTCATACGAAGAAGCAGTGCTGGAAGCTCATACATTTTTTTATAAATAACGAGGAGAAAAATTATGTCCAAAAGACTTGATGACCTGCGAACTACCGACCCTGTACTCACGAATATCATTCAGGGCTACAGTAACAGCAATCTGATATATGATGCACTTTTTCCAAATATAAAAGTGAAATCAATGAAAGGCAGAATACCCTATTTCGGGAAAGATGCTTTTATACTGCGTGATACTCACAGAGCCATCAGAGCAAACTCCAACAGAATAGCACCTGATGATTTTACGCTAAATGATTACGAATTAAAAGAAAAAGACATTGAAACAGCAGTGGATTATCTTGAAGAGAATGAATCTGCGGATTTTTACAAAATGGAACAGAGAATTGCAAAAAATCTGAGGGATATTATCGAACTCGGCAAAGAAAAGCAGGCAGCAGAACTTGCTCTGGACGATACGCTGTATTCCGAATCCCAAAAGTATTCAGTGCCTATGATGTCTGCATTTGATGATACTCTCGGCGAATCAGACCCGATTGAAATAATAAAGGATGGAATGTGGAATCTGAGGTCTGCAATTTCAAAATATCCAAATACTATGGTAATAGGCGATGCTGCATACAGGTCGCTGACTTCACACCCAAAAGTACTGGACAGAATAAAATACTCAGGCAATATGAGTATTACAAGGGATATATTATCCGATATTCTGGAAATAGAAACTATAAAAGTAGGAAAATCTGTAATATCCACAGATGGCGAAACATTTCAGGATATATGGAACGACAGCATAGTCCTTGCTTTTGTGGACAGAAACACTTCCAACACCAAATCGCAGTATAATCCGAGCTTCGGCTATACAATGCAACTGGAAAATATGCCCGAAACGGACACTTATTTCGAGGCAGGAGGAAAAATAAAAATCATCAGAAATACTGATAATTATGCACTGAAAGTAACTTCAAGAGACGCTGCATATTTAATCTACAATACTAATCATTCATAAAGGAGGCAATAAATGTCAGCAAATAACAAAACATATCAGCCTGCTCACATTACGAGCATAGAAGCACAGGAAGCAATTCCTGCAAACAGATTTGTTTCTCATACGGGAGGCTTATGCACTGCTGAGACGAAATCTCTCGGCGTATCTGAAATAGAATGGGACAGCGGAGATGTTACCTCTGTTGTTACTCTCGGTATTATGCCGGTAGAATGCTCTGCTACCATCAGTGCAGGAGATAACGTAACATCCGACGCAGACGGCAAAGCAAAGCCTGCAACAGATACAATGCCCGTGAACGGCAGGGCTTTGGACGGCGGAGATGCGGATGATTTTATCAGAATTAATCTGGTGCCGTAATGTCTTATTCAACCATTAGCGATTTACAGAAAATCATATCATCATATGATTTGGCGAGAGTTACCGGTGATGATACCGGTAGCTCTGTGGATACCGACAGAGTTGATTATGCAATAGAATCGGCAGATGCATTGATTAACGGAATTATCGGAAAGGTTTACAAACTGCCTCTTTCTGAAAATCACAAACTAATCAGAGATTTATCGGCAAATCTCGCACTCGTATTTCTCTATGAATATTATTACAGAGATGCCGATACTCCGGCATTTGTAACAGAAAAAAAACGCAGTATTACAGCAAATCTGAATAAAATACAGAATAAAACTATGAAACTCGAAAATGAGGAATACATATCGAAAAAATCAAAAACAAGTAAAACATTTGAAGAAAATGCAATTACTAAAGAAGAACTTGAAATATTCGGAGGCAGAATATGATTAGAATATCGGACAGAATAGAAAGGTACAGCCTTTGGTTCCTGATAGCAGTAACAGCCATACTCGTAATAAAACCGGCTATTCAGGAAATTAACACAATAATGCTGATAATTATCATAGAAGCAGTTGCTCTTGCACTTTCGAGGCTTGCGGCACTTGCTTATACGAGGATAGATTTCATTGGCGAGAGGTCAGAGATAATGCTTGCATCAATTTTTCTGGGAGTTCACATATGTACAGGGCTTATTGTGCTTGGAGTTTATATTGCACAATTCTGATATTGATTTCATTTTGTAATGTAAATTCAATGCAGAAATATCAACTTCCGGCACAGAAAAAAATGATAACAGAATCAGAGGCTATTGCAGTTTCTCAGATTGGAATTATTGAAAAAACGGGCAGGAATGACGGCAAAGAGATTAGGAAATATCTCGAACTGTTTAATTTTCCCGAAGGTACGCCTTATTGTGCAGCAGGAGTTTACTGGTGCTATTATGAAGTATTCAGGAAATGGAAAAATCTCAAAATACCCGTTCCGAAAACAGCAGTGGCATCAGAAATGTATTACTATGCTAAAAGAAAAGGCATCAAAACCGGTTATAATGCTAAAAGGAATGATTTGATAGTATGGAAAATGAAGAACTCGTATAAGGGGCATATTGAGAGAATAGTTGAAATTAAGAATGCAGGATGGATAAAAACAATCGGTTTCAACACATCAAAAATAATTGAAGGAAAGAGAAAAGAAGGCGTATTCATAAAGCGCCGCAACATATTCCATCCGATTATGAGGATGAAAGTGCTGGGAATTATCGGTTTTGATTATTGATTTTTTAATTAAACTCCATCTCCCGCCGGATGAGTGAAGCAGCGAGACAGAAATTGATGGAAATCGAATTAAATACTTATCCTCCGCAGGCGGAGGTGGACGGAATTCAACTGATAGATTGCTTAAAAAATCCTCCAGCTCGGCTTACGCCAAGCCACCTACTTTGCAAAAGGAGGATAGGAAAATTTCTCCCTTTTTATAAAAGGGAGACGCGAGTGAAAGCGAGCAGTGGGATTAGATTAATATTGTCCCCCCCTTTGTATTCCCCCGCCGGCGGGGGACAAGAGGAAAAAGCAATGCAACTATCGGGTTTTCCCTGATGGGATTTTAAATTAGAACCAAAATCAGAGTTTAATGAAGATTACATTTTTTACAAAATTATAAAAAGGAAAAGAACTATGATAAAATATTTATTCAAAAATTCTGATGCATCATCAGATTTAACTTCTTATAAAGCGCCCGGAATAATCAGATCCAAGGGTACAACTCTTTTTATAAATTCAGTGGAATTTATCTGGAGCGTTTCAGGTACTGCTGATGCTGAATTTGAAATTGCTTTTTCTAATGACAGAAGTACCGATTCCATTGTAAAAACAATTACCATGAATAATGCGGATAATAAGAATAACACTCAAATTGTAATGCTTTATCCCGCAGCAGAGTATGTATCAGTGAATTATAGGTCAAATTCCGTTACTTCGGGTACTCTGTCGGTTTGTCTTAATTATTCTGCATTGCCATCTGCCGCAGACAGCAATTATTCTACCATTCAGGATATTTTTACATAAAAAAGGAGTAATAAATTATGAAATATGTTTTTTATTTTGCATTGCTCTTGCTTGGTTTTATTTCAGGATATTTCACAGGTGAAAAATTTGCAAATGAGCAAATTCCCATATACAAAGAAAGAATTGTAAGAGATACAATAGTGAAAGTTAAGAAAAGCAAGCCGATAATAATCAGC
>CAZIXJ010000340.1:0-3698 GCA_964542835.1 uncultured Hyphomicrobiales bacterium | reverse complement strand
GGAAACAACTGAAACTGATAAAGATTACTTAGTGAAAACTTATAAATTTAATGCTGAAAAAGTAGTAAATCATTGCAGGAATATTACTAAAATAAGTAATCAGATAAATTACCTGACCTTAGCTCTGAATGCATACAAGCAGCATTCATCCAAAAGAGAGAATATATTTAAGCATCTGGTTGATGAATCCTCATTTGATTTTGAAAAGTATTCAAATATATATCAGTTTGTAATTGAAAATATTTCAGATGAAGAAATAAGAAATTACGCAAATGCCTATCTCGAAACATTCGAAGATAAAATTAACAGAGAATTAGAGCAAATACAAATACTGAAAAATTCAAAAGAAGATGGTGAATTAAGTGAGATGCTAAAAGAAATTAATCTTGAAGATTATGAAAAGCCTGAAATTGATAATTCCAAATCAGAGCATTTAGATGGATATTTAACAACGGAAGAATTGATGGAGAAATTTCAAATAAAAAGCAGTGGCACAGTACATAATTGGATAAAAAGTGAAAAAATAGAACCACACAAAATCGGAAGGAGAAATTACTTCAAAGAGAGTGAGCTGAAGAAATTACTTGGGGATGACTAAACAAAACATTTGTTTTGTTACTTTTTAAGTTTTTATCCATACTGTACATATGGTGGAAAAGATACCACTCTTCCCGGCTCATTGTGTGGATCGGTATCTGTTTTTTTTAAAGAGAGATAGCATCTCTCAATTCTTCCGCATTTGACTTAACTATTTCGTAAGATTTACGATACTCTGTATTTTTGAAATCTTCTAACACCATTGCAAATTTCGGTGAAAGGTTGCCACCCGTTTCGGTGAAAGGTTGCCATCTGTTTCGGTGAAAGTAGTCCATTTTTATTGCCAAAATTTGTATGAAAAATGCTTCTGTTTTTGAAAATTTGTTTTTCAATATAAACGGAGCATAAAAATGGCTAATAAGGTGATAACTATGGTAGAAATTAAACAAATATTGAGATTGCACAAAGAAGGTGAATCTCTCAGGGAAATATCAAACAAACTCGGTATAGCCCGTAAAACCGCAAGTAAGTATCTTGCCGTATATAAGTCCATAAATATTGATTATGAAGCGATAATCAAAATGTCTGATGAAGAGATTTATGAAATATTTATCAATAAGGAGAAGCCTGCAAAAGACAGATACGAGCAATTGTCATCTGATTTTGCGAGGATAGGCAAAGAATTAATGCGAACCGGTGTCAATAAATATTTGCTTTGGGAAGAGTATAAAACAAAAAGACCTGACGGCTACAACTATACTCAATTTTGTCATCACGTAAACAATTATTTGGAAAGCAAGAAACTGAGTATGCATATGGAACACGTTTCCGGTGATAAGATGTTTGTCGATTATGCGGGCAAAAAACTCAATATCACTAACCCCGAAACAGGTGAAATGCGTCAGGTGGAAGTATTTGTGGCAATACTTGGTAAAAGTCAGATGACTTACGTTGAAGCCACAGAGAGCCAAAAACAGCAGGATTTCATCAAATCCGCAGAGAATGCCTTTTGGTATTACGGCGGTGTGCCTCGTGCCGTAGTTCCCGATAATCTGAAATCAGCCGTAATAAAATCGTGCAAATACGAAGCAAAAATAAATGAAGAATTTCAAAAATTCGCGTATCATTACAGTACTGCAATACTTCCTGCCCGCAGCGGCAAGCCACAGGATAAATCACTCGTAGAAAATGCAGTAAGGACAATCTATACAAGAGTTTATGCAAAAATCAGAGACCGTGTGTTTTTTTCAATAACAGAGTTAAATGAAGCAATATCAGAAGAGCTCAAAAATCACAATAACGCAAAGTTCCAATCAAGAAACTACAGCAGAGCAGATATATTTGCATCTGTAGAATCAAAAGATTTGAAGAACTTACCATTGACAAAATACGAAATCAAAGAACAGAAGACGCTTACGGTAAATAAAAACTGCCACATCTATCTGAAAGCAGATAACCATTATTACAGCGTACCATATCAATATGTTTCGGAAAAAGTAAAAGTGATTTATTCAAAGACATCAATAGAAATATATTGTGATATGAAGCGAATTGCCACACATATTCGTGATTACCGTCCTTATTGTTACTCCACCATAAAAGAACACATGCCTTCGCATCATCGTTTCGTAAGCGAGTGGAATGCTGAAAAATTCATAAAATGGGGCAATGACATAAGTCCTGAAACCGGTCAATACATAAAAGAAATAATCCGAAGAAAAGCACATCCCGAGCAGGCATACAAGTCCTGCCTGGGAATTCTCACATTAGCTAAAAAATATAGCAAAACAAGGCTGAGCAATGCCTGCAAACGAGGAATACATTACAAATGTTACAGTTATCCGACAATAAAAAATATCATATCCAAAGAATTGGATAAAAAACCACTTGAAATCGAAGAAGATAAGACAATTCCTAACCACGAAAATATTCGTGGCGAAACATATTATAAATAATTCAGGATTTAACAATGAACACATCAGCAACACAGCAAAAAATGAATGAAATGAGGTTGTACGGAATGTCCGAAGCCTATGGTAACTACCTCAAAAGCATCAGTTCATCCGAACTTTCGTCGGATGAACTGATAGGATTATTAATTGATTCAGAAGAAATATACCGTGAAAATCGCAAGACAGAACGCCTTCTAAAAAACGCAAAATTCCGTTACAACGCAACAATGGAAGAAATTGACTATTCCGGTTCGAGAAAAGCGGTTCAATCTATTCTATTGCGCTTGTTTTCCTGTGAATACATTAAAAAAGGCGAAAACGTAATCATTACCGGTGCAACAGGTTCAGGGAAAAGCTACATTGCTTCGGCTTTGGGCAACAAAGCCTGCGAAAAGGGTTACAAAGTAAGTTATTACAATCTTCTGAAATTAATAGAGAAGATGAAAATGCTACAGGCAGACCAGCGAGATGTAAAAGAAAAAGAGAGAATATCACGGCAGGACTTACTGATACTTGACGATTTTGGGTTAAAACAACTAAACACTTGGGAAAGATTATTACTTCTTGAAATCCTTGAAGACAGGCACGGAATACATTCGACGGTGATTACCTCACAGTTGCCTGTCGGAAAATGGTATGACATGATAGGTGATTCTACGATTGCTGATGCGATACTCGACAGACTGATACACTCATCAAGAAGAATAGAAATAAACGGTGAATCAAAAAGAAAAAAAACAAAATAAAAAATGCTATGTTACAAGAAAATAAAATTGTATTTTTGAATAATTAAATTGGCAAAATAACGGACTACTTTGCCCGAAATGACTGGACTACTTTGCCCGAAATATACAGTTGAGATAGCTCAATATTGGTTTTAACCTTGAAATACCTCTTCAATCTATCTATTATTTCAGAGGCATTGAACATAAAATTTCCAAAATGTAAAAAAATACTTGCATTATTTCCAAATTGTTATTAAGTTTGAATTAGACAATAACAAACAAGATAAGTTTTTCATTAAAAAAACAAATTTGGAGAAAATAATGGCAAAATCAACCGAAAAAATCAAAGAAACTCAATTTGGTTAAATATAAAAAAACTTATAGATAAATTCACCAAAAGGAAAATTTATGAAAAAACTGTAGATATCATAAAGTTGTCAAGCAATGATAGTGATTTGTTATATTTTTATAGTTAAATATCTTA
>CAZIXJ010000339.1:923-3712 GCA_964542835.1 uncultured Hyphomicrobiales bacterium | reverse complement strand
AAATCATATGGAGTGGGGAATGTATCAATTATTGAAATTATTTTGTTTGAAAAATTCTGAAATTAAAATGGGAAAATATATAATAAACACACTGACTTTTTTTTTCTTATTCAATTTTTTATTTGCAGGTACATATAGTGGAGGTTCAGGTACTAAAAATGATCCATATCAGATTTCTACATTAGATGATCTAGCAGAACTATGCCAAACATTAGACGATTGGAATCGGAAATATTTTATTCAAACATCTGATATTGATGCCTCTGAGACCAAGTACTGGGATGATTCAGATGATGATAATGATGGGAATTGCTATAATGATGAAAATGATAAAAATTCAGAAGGAAATAATGAGGGTTTTCTTTCAATGGGAGGATATTTTAATAGAGATATAGTTTATTTCGGAGGATCATATGATGGGAAAAATCATGTTATTAAAAATATGTACATTGATCGACCATCCTTAGATTTTGTAGGTTTTTTGGGGTATTTTACAGGAGATAGCCTTCAAAACCTTGGAATAGTAGATGCGGATATAAAAGGTGAGGCTAGAGTTGGAATATTAGCTGGTAAATCTTCATTTGGTGTTATTAATAATTGCCATACTACAGGATTAGTTCATGGACGGGCGATGATAGGAGGGCTAGTTGGTAAAAATTATCATGAATCGACAATAATAAATTGTTACTCAAATACTAAAGCATCAGGGTATGATAAAGTAGGGGGGTTAGTAGGAGTAAATCGACAATATGGATATATATATAATAGTTATTGCATGGGCGAAGTAGTTGGCAGTCATCGATCAGGTGGATTTGTTGGTTATAATTGTGAAGCATTTGATCCAAGTTACAAATCAATAATAAAAAATTGTTATAGTAAAAGTAAGGTTACAAGAAATGATGATACTTATTGGACAGATGTTGGTGGTTTTTGTGGGTATAATAGCGAATCAATAATTATAAACTCTTATTGTCTTGGTGAGGTAATTAATAGCGCAAATTCAAATGCGGCTTTTATAGCGACTGATGAAGGTAATGTTACATATGGAAATAATTTTTTTAATTTTGAAACAACTGGCCAAGACTCTTCTATTGGTGCAACAGCAATATCAACAAATGATTTTGGTACGTTCGATACATTCACAAAATTAGGCAGTGAAGGTTTAACAGAACCATGGGATTTTATAGGAAATCCTTATGACGATGAAAATGATGAAGATATTTGGGGACTAAATCCAGATGAAAATAATGGGTATCCATTTTTACATTGGCAAGGCTATACTTCTTTTGAGATACCAATAGTATCTACAGTACAAATAGAAAATGAGACCGATTCAAGCATAGTATGCTTGGGGAATATAACAAGATTAGGGATTGATGATCCAATTGCTCACGGTATTTGTTGGAATCAATCTGGAAATCCAACAATTAATGATAATCATACTAATGAGGGAGCAATATCCGTTATTGGGCAATTTTCTTCACAAATATTAAATCTATCAGAAAATACAACCTATTATTTTAAAGCGTATACTAAAAATAATGCGGGTATTGGCTATGGAGAGCAATTAACATTTAAAACAAACAGCCGTCCAACAAGTAATGAATCTACAATTACAATTTTGGAAGATGAAAAATATTATTTCAAACCAGATGATTTTATATATCAAGATGAGGACAATGATCCTTTAAATGCAATAAAAATTGTATCCATTCCTAATCGTGGGAACTTTGAATATGACAATATAAATGTAAAAATTGATAATGTTATTGATGATTTTACAAAATTATCTTTCTTAGCAGAAGCAGATTCTAATGGAAATACATATGCTTCATTTGATTATAAAGTATTTGATGGTATCAGTTATAGTACATTGGAATATCCTATGATCATTGTTGTCGAATCAGTAGATGATTTACCCAAGGTTATAAATCCAATACAAGATATTGAAGTTGATGAAGATGCAGCTACCACTAAGATCGATATTCGTAATGTATTTCATGATATTGACAATGATGACAGTAAAATTACTAAATCAGTATATCAAATAATTAATGATGACTTGTTATCAGCAAATATACTAAATGATACATTATTGATTGATTATAAAGAAGATCAAAATGGTAATTCCCAAATAATTATCAAAGCGAATTCTAATGGTTTATTTGCATTTGATACTATAAATGTTGTCATAAATCCAATAAATGATAAACCTACAGCTAGTGACGCTGTAATAACAATTGATGAGGATGTGAGATATACTTTTAAAAATGGTGATTTTAATTATTATGATGTAGATGGAGATTCAATTGGTGGCGTTGTTTTCACAGCAATTGATGCAGCAGGCTCTTTATTATATGATGGCAGTACAGTTAAAAAAAATATCAATAATGTTGAAATAGGTAAATTAGTTTTTATTCCTGAACTAAATGCGAGTGGTAGTCCATATGCTAAATTTAAATATAAAGTGCTAGATATTAATGGTACATCGAGTGATTCAGCATATAATCTTATTATAAATGTTAATACAATTGATGATGCACCATTTGTTAAAAATCCTATTGCAGATATAAATGTAGATGAGGATTCTGAACCTATAGATATTAATCTAACGAATATTTTCTCTGATACTGACAATGAAGACATAAATATTGAAAAAGAAATATTAAATAATAGTAAAATTAGTTTAGTCTCAGCATTTATTACTGGTGATACTTTGATATTGGCATTTAATAAAGATCAATATGGCACTGCTGAACTTTGTATCTTAGCTAAATCAAATAATAAGA
>CAZIXJ010000339.1:0-913 GCA_964542835.1 uncultured Hyphomicrobiales bacterium | reverse complement strand
AACGATGCACCTGTTTTTAAAACCGAATTAAAGGATACAACAATAAATAATGATATAGATTTTATCTTTGAATATGTTTCTGAAGATGTTGATAATGACGATTTAACTTATGGATTAAAAATCATAAAAGAAGGATTATCAATTGATTCAAAAGGGAAATTACTTTGGGATATTCCTTTTGGTGTTTATGGGGAGCATCAAATTCAAGTATTCGTTACCGATGCAATTGATACAGTATATACGCAGGCTTCTATCACAATTAATGATGTTGTGGGAATTGATCAATCATCTTTATTACCGAATGAATTTTATCTTGAACAAAATTATCCAAATCCTTTTAACCCACAGACTACGATTCGATATGCTATTCCAAAACCAACAAATGTTAAAATAGTAATTTATGATATTGAAGGTAAAAAAATTGATATATTAAATGACGGAAAACATAATGCCGGGTACTACGAAGTTATTTGGAATGCATCTAATTATTCCACAGGAGTTTATTTTTATAAAATTGAAGCTGGGAATTTTGTGGATATTAAAAAATGTATTCTAATGAAGTAAGTACCATAACTTTTTGAATACACAAGAACACCTTTGAAACCAATGACAGAGTTCAAGAGGTGGCACGCGGTTCAAAGTGGTGGGCGCACGAAGATTGTCGAATTTTCATTCGTTACCGGTATCGGTAGGCCTTCGTTTATGTATAGAAATATGAAGATAATCAATAAAAAAATATGGAACACAAATGACTAGAACAGTAATGTATTCTTTTTCTTCCACAGAAACTTCACTAAAAAGTATTCAATCCTATTATCTTGATGAAAAACAAATAGCCGAAGATTTATATAATTTTTTAACATTAGGGATTGATAAAACATCAGGGACAAAAATAAAAAAATTAAATGGGGAA
>CAZIXJ010000338.1:0-3720 GCA_964542835.1 uncultured Hyphomicrobiales bacterium | reverse complement strand
CTGCTTTTATGAAAATCGAATCAATTTTGAATATCGCTATCGAACAATATGAATTTATTATAAATAGTAATTCTCACAAAGAGAATTTACTTTCTGAATTTTTTAGAAAAAATAAGTTTATAGGAAGCAAGGAAAGAAAATTAATACAGGAAATCACCTATGCTGCACTAAGACACCACCTAACAATTACTGATTTCATCAAAACTTTTCCACAATTCAATACTACAATTAATAAAGCTTTAGTTTCATTAATTCTAACTGAATTGTTTTTTTCAAATTCTTTAAAAAATGTGATAATAAATGCACAAAAACTTTATAAAATTAAAGAAAAGTATGATTACCTTTTTGAATTTATTGCTGATTCTTTTGTAATAAACACCAATGAAATCATAGAAATACTAAATAAATACTTTGACTCAATTCCACCAGATTCAATAGAAGAGTCAGTGTATAAATATTCTTTTCCATCTTTTCTCTATGACTCTTTAGAAAAAACGGATGTAAAAACTAAAAAATTAATTGCAAAGAGTTATTTAAATCAAAATAATTTAACTATAAGAACAAATCTCATTAATTCAACACCTGAAGAAACATCATCATATCTATCTGATTTGCAGATTTCGTATAGAAAATCAGACATAATTGATGACGGGTTTATCATTAATGAAAGAAAATCTTTATTAATAGACGAATGTTATAAAAAAGGTTTTTTCGAAATTCAGGATGAAGCGAGTATGTTCGTAGCAAATGCAATAAATCCGAACAATGATTCAAAAATTCTTGATGCCTGCGCAGGTGCCGGTGGGAAAGCTCTGCATCTTGCTTCCATTACAAAAAATAAAAATATGATTTATGCATATGATATTAATCAGTATAAATTAAAGGAATTACAAAAACGCAAAAAAAGAAATAATGCTAATTCCATACACATAATAAATAAGCATCAGCTTATAAAAAATCATTTTGATTATATTTTAATAGACGCTCCTTGCTCAGGTTCGGGAACTTTGAGAAATAATCCGGCACTTAAATATAAAATTAATGAAGAGATGATTGAAAAATATCAATCTTTACAATTATCCATATTAGATGTTTATTCAAAATTATTAAAGCCCGGCGGCAAACTAATCTATAGTACGTGTTCTATTTTACCTAAGGAAAATCAGGAAGTAATTTCAAAATTTTTATCGGAAAATGACAATTTTGAACCATATCCGCTTCCTGATAAGCATTTCAACAGATTTAAAATTAATAATAATTCTAATGAGGTAAGCATATATCCATATGAATTAAATTCTGACGGATTTTATATATGTAAATTGATTAAAAGCAAATAGGAACTTTTTCGTTATTGTAATCTATGAAAAATATCAAAAATATCATTTTCGATTTTGGCGGAGTGCTTTATGATATTGATTTTAATCAAACTAAAAAGGCACTAAAAGAATTATCAGAAAATCCTGAACAAATTCAAAATTTTGATTCAAAAAATTTTGCGGATTTTCCTGCACTTTTTGAAACCGGAAAGATTTCAGCAGATGAATTCTTAGAAAAAATGAGAACTACATTTAAACTTAATGCGGAAAACCTTCATATTATTGATGCATGGAACAAACTTTTACTAAAGCCATTTGATGATGCGCCTTATGTTCTGGAAAATTTATCCGGTAAATATAATCTCTATCTGCTCAGCAATACTAATGAAATTCATTTTGAATATTTCTATCCCCAATCAAAAGAAATCTTTAATAAATTCAGAAAAGTTTTTCTTTCATATGAAATTGGATTGAGAAAACCTGATACAAGCATTTTCAAATACGTAATTAATAATCTAAAAATTAACCCGGCAGATACATTATTTATAGATGATAACAGAAAAAATATCGAAACTGCAAAAATAACAGGGTTTAAAACAATTCATTTTGTTAATCAAAAACTGTCAGATTTATTACACACTATTTAATTTATTTTACACATTTTTAGGAGCTACATATGTTAATAAATAAGATTAAAACTATTAACGAGAACGAAAACACTTTGCATATAATTGATAAAGATGCAGACTTAAGCATATTAAAACTTAATGAACATATTGTTAATTTTATTAAAAAAGAAATTGACAATGAAAACACTAAAATACAACTAAACTTATATACACACTTTATTTATGTTTATATAAAAGAAGATAGTGATGAATCCTACAAAATAAATGAGAAAGCCCGAAAAGCCGGTGCTGAATTTTGCAAAATGCTAAACAAAAGCAAATCTGAAAATATAGTGATTCAGGATCATACAGGAAATAAAGAACTTCCATTAAGCCTAACCGAAGGGATAGCACTTGCCAATTATCAATTCAGAAAATACCTCACTGATAAAAAGAAAAAACCTAATTCATTGAATAATATTAAAATCTTAGCAGATTCTGTTTCAGAAAAAGACTGTATGATGTTAAATAATAACATAAAAGCTGTTTATTACACTAGAGACCTGGTAAATGAGCCACAGTCCTATCTTAATTCAGTAGTGCTTGCTGAAGAAATCCAAAAGCTCGGAAAAGAAGCAGGATTTGAAACAATGGTTTTTAATAAAGAAGATATTGAAGAGCATAAAATGGGTGGTTTGCTTGCAGTAAATAAAGGGAGTATTACTCCGCCGACATTTTCAATTATGAAATGGTTGCCTGAAAATGCAAAGAATCAAAAACCTATTGTACTTGTCGGTAAAGGTATAGTATATGATACCGGCGGATTATCCCTGAAACCGACAGCAAACAGTATGGATACTATGAAATCAGATATGGCAGGAGCTGCTGCAGTAATTGGAGCAATGTATGCCATAGCTGCAAATAAAATTCCACTAAATGTAATCGCACTCATCCCTGCTACAGACAACAGACCTGACGGGAACGCATATGCACCCGGAGATGTAATTACTATGATGAACGGAATGACAGTAGAAGTATTAAATACAGATGCAGAAGGCAGAATGGTGCTGGCTGATGCGCTCACTTATGCCGACAGACTAAAACCCGAACTCGTTATAGACCTTGCTACGCTTACTGGTTCAGCCGAAAGAGCTGTAGGTCAGATAGCAATATGTGGAATGGGTAATGCAAAAAGGGAAGAACTCGACAATCTAATAAAAGCCGGATACGAAACATATGAAAGAATTGTTGAGTTTCCATTCTGGGAAGAATACGGTGAAATGATGAAATCTGACATAGCAGATCTAAAAAATCTCGGAGGTGCAAATGCTGGAATGATTACAGCAGGAAAATTCCTTGAGAATTTCACTAAATCTCCATTTATTCATCTTGATATTGCCGGTCCTTCATTTCTCTCCAAAGATGAAGCATATATTACAAAAGGTGGTTCAGGAAACGGAGCAAGACTGATTTATAGTTTCCTCGCCAATAAAGCAGACAATCTCTAAACCTCCATTTTAATATCGAATCTTAATTTACAACACTAATTATTCATTTTTTTACATAATCATCCGATTGCTGCCAAAGTAATCGGATGATTATTTATTTTAATGCTTCGATTTCTTCTCTTGTTAAGCCGGTTACATCAGTGATAATTGAAATATCAAATTTCTTATCAAGCATATTTTTTGCTATTTCGATTTTCCCTTTCATTATACCTTTTACCTCTCCTTCCTCTTTACCTTCTTCTCGTGCTGTATCCAGCGAGTTTTTCAAATCACGGTAGTATTTCAAAC